>JAGYMO010000099.1 GCA_018400255.1 Deltaproteobacteria bacterium | reverse complement strand
GGTTTTTCAACCCTCGTGACGATGCCTACTGCATAATCTGGGTTAAAAAGTGTATTAGCAATGCGCGATAGAGTATCTATCTTTAAGCAAGACGTTCAAAGAGACTCTAATGGTGTCATATAAAAGGGTTATTCCATCTTTCATCCGGATTCCTCTTGTGTAATTTGTTTTACACCTGATGAGTCTATTGAACATTCAAGTATCTTTCCCTCTTGATTTTTTTGCAATATTTTGACCCATGAGGTTTTGAGCCTATTGATATCTTCAGTATCCCCAAGTGCCCATAAAGACCCTCCACCGCCAGCCCCGGAAAATCTGGCGCCGCAACCGTAATTTTCAGCTTCCTGGATGAGACTATTTGCCATGGGTGTAAATGCTTCAGGTGTTATATCCTTTCTTATAGCCACCTCTTTCATGAGGTCTCTGCTTGCCTCTTTCCAATTGCCACTTTTCAGGTTATCGGCAAGGCTATTCACAATCTCGTTTGCCTCAATCCAACCAGACCTTGTTCGCCCCGCTAAAAAATTTTCCACCCAGGTTTTGTTTGTTCTATGTGATATATGTGTTTTTCCACTATAGGCAACAAGGATATGCCTTGATAGTTCTTTTTGCTTATCCTTGGCTAAGATAGGTTCTCTGTAAAAGGATGTTTCTCTGTTCGAGTAACTCCAGCTCCATTTGTTTATTCCACCAAAAACTGCTGCTCCTTGATCTTGAAGCCCACACATGCCACCATTGAGGGCATCTTCCATTTGATAAGAGATATATAAGATGTCGTTATCATTTACTGGCTTTCTTCCCATATCTTCATTGACAACGGATAACGCCTTTACTGCTGCTACGGCGGCTGTGCTTGAACCTCCAAGCCCTGCCTTGACAGGGGAGGTTGATTCTATAAATAACTCTAATCCATGAAAATTATAGAATGAAATTAAGGCAAAAAAGATACCAAACTGAGAATTAAATGGTGTGGATGAGGCTTGGTATGATTCACTGCTGTCAAAATTATCAGAAGAAATTTTTACCCAGCCACTTTTATAGGGCAAAAGCGTAACCGATGTTCTTAAATTCAGCGCAATGTTTATTGTTGAGGGATTTATGTGTTCAAGGGGTAGGGCAAAGGCCTTAATATCCCATGTTCCACCAGAGTCTATCCTGCAAGGCGCAGAGGTTTTTATGGGGTTACGGTCAAGAAATTTATTAATACATATAGCAGCAGGATTAGACATAGATTATCAAGTTTTCATTTATAAAGCTAAAAATTGCTAATTCAAATTTTTTTAAAGCTTTTAAAGGCGAAATCAATAGTCTTTTTTATAATATCTTCACTATGTGCCAGGGATAAGAATATTGCCTCAAAAGGGGATGGCGCTAAATATATTTTTTGCGCAAGCATTTCCCTGTAAAATTTAACATATTTTGAGGCATCGGCTTTTTTGGCTGAGTTAAAATCATAGACTGGTTTGTCAGTAAAAAATATAGTACCCATGGAACCTAGCCTGTTTGCAACTATGTTTACCCCTGTCCGCTTCGCTGCGTCAGTTAATCCATCAAAAAGTAACCTTGACCTTTCATTCAGCTTCTCGTAGCTTTCTTTATTTTTCAAAACTATGAGCGTTGCCAATCCTGCGGACATAGCCAACGGGTTGCCTGATAATGTGCCCGCCTGATAAATATTGCCAATCGGTGCAATATGAGACATAATATCTTTTTTGCCGCCATAAGCCCCTACAGGCAGTCCACCTCCAATAATTTTTCCCAAGCATGTGATGTCCGGCATTATATCATATAGCTCTTGAGCGCCGCCAGGGCTAACCCTGAAGCCTGTAATCACTTCATCGAAAATAAGCAGGATGTTATTCTCCGTTGTAATTCTTCTCAGGCCTTGTAGAAAACCATCTTTCGGCAAAACAACTCCCATATTTGCTGGAACAGGTTCTACAATAATAGCTGCTATCTTATCGCTATATTTCTTAACGGTTGTTTCAACCGCCCTTAGGTCATTAAAAGGGAGTGAAACAGTTAATTTGGCTATCTCATTGGGGACCCCGGGGCTTCCCGGGATACCGAGTGTGGCAATTCCTGAGCCTGCAGCCACTAAACAGCTGTCAGAATGACCATGGTAGCATCCATCGAATTTGATAATCATATCCCTTCCGGTGAATCCTCTGGCAAGCCGTATAGCACTCATAGTAGCTTCCGTGCCTGAATTTACCATGCGAACCATTTCCACCGAGGGTATAGCCTCGACAATCATTTTTGCAAGGTTTAACTCTAATTCAGTGGGCGCCCCGAAGCTCGTTCCGTTATCTAATGCACTTTTAATTCCCTGAACTACCTCTGGATGTCTATGTCCCAGTATCATTGGGCCCCATGAGCTTATATAATCAATATATCTTGCCCCATCAACATCCCAGAGATAGCAGCCATCCGCCCTTTGAATAAAGGGTGGGCTAATACCCACTGAACGACAAGCTCTAACCGGGCTATTGACTCCACCAGGGATTACCTCTTGTGCCCTTAAGAAAAGTTCCTCAGATTTATTATTCATAGTGGCCTGATAACCTCTTTAATGTTTCTGATAAAAAACAAAATAATTATGGAAATTTTAAAATATTGCTATGCCTTATATCAATACTAATTTGAAATAATACTAATAATAGGTTGGACTAACTTTTTTCAATTCTTTCAGCGTAGAAAGCATTATATAATCTTTCATACCTGTGGTCTCTATAATCTTATCCAAAACTTTTTTGAAATCCTTTTTATTATTGCTGTGGATCATGGTAAATAAATTATATTTCCAATCTCCCTGTATTTTCCGTTTGTAACAATGACTTATTTCTTCAAATCCGGCCATTAAGGCGCCTACTTCATCAACAATATTTTCTGGTACATTCCAGGCTACCATCACATTTGTTTTTACACCGGCCCTCTGGTGATAGAGAGTTGCACCAAATCGTCGAAGAATTCCTTTTTCTTTTAGTTCTTTTATCCTCTTGATAAGCTCTTTTTCGCTGATACCAATTTTCGTTGCTATATCAGCAAAAGGCCGTTCTGTGAAAGGTATAGTATCCTGGAGATGATGAATTATCTTTTTTTCAAGCTCGTCTACCATGGTTATCGAACTATCCAATCCTCTTTATTATGTCAAGAAAAAAGATAGGTATGGATTGTTTTAAACTTGAAAAATAGAACGAATTATTTTATCTTCCAGTGTAATCTTATGCCTATATCAAATATAAACCTTTTAGACCGCAACCCAATTAAATAGTAAGTTGTAAAGCCTTACTGCCTTTTTATGCCTTAACCTTTTAACGAATTGTGTGTTCCATAATTTGTATCAAAGAAATTACAAATTACCCTCGAAATATTAAGATAAGCCTAAAAGGATTTCAAAGTATTTTTAGAATCTTTTAGGCTTAATTTCAAGGTTTATGCTGAATTTTCTTAAGAGAAATTGGAATGAGCAGGTTAATGACCTGGTTAGTCATCAATTAGGTTGAAATTTACGCCGACCGCAGAAAGCCACGGCTTTAGCCGTGGATGAATGCGCCTATAGTCGGGGTGTCGCATCACTAAGCCCCGCCGTTCGCGAAGCGAATCGGCGAAACCAAGTGTAAAGTTGTAGAGCTTGATGAGTTTGACCAAAATGATACTAGAATAATACTTAATCTTGGTCATACTTTTGCACATGCTTTGGAAAGTCATTTTGGTTATTCAAAAAAATATACACATGGTCAATGTGTTGCGCTCGGTATTGTCCTTGCTGCACGCACTTCTAGAGAAGCAGGGTACATAAGCGAGCAACAAATGAATGTTATAGTTGATTATGTTAAAGCTTCAGGGCTTTTGTGGCGAATGCCTAAAGGTATCGTATCAAAAATAATAAAGCTTATGGCATATGACAAAAAATTTGTTAAGGGAAGATCTAGATTTGTTCTTTTGAAGAAGGAACTTGGGAAGGTCCTTGTCTGTGAAAAGATCACAACAGAGCAATTAAAAAAAGTAATTTCTAATTCTTAAACATTTAAATT
>JAGYMO010000098.1 GCA_018400255.1 Deltaproteobacteria bacterium | reverse complement strand
TTTGATTTCTATTGGTAATTTTTGCGAGTTTTTTAATTTTGATTCTTCACTTTTTTTTCTTTATTTGATATATTTAAATGTTTAGACGAATTATTTCATTGGATAACTATACATCTTTACATGTTAAAAAATTGATATTCTTTGAATTGTTCAAAAAAATACTCACTGATTGTTTTGGAATTTTTCCGCGGGCTATAAGTTTCCATATTATTCTGCTTAACTAGCTAACAGGGATTAAATAGGGTATATTCAGTACTATATGTTGGTAAAAGATTTAAATATGGTAGAGTTTCACAGGAATGGACTTGCATTGATGCCTGACGCTTCTGATGAAATGCCCGGCGTAGCCTTTTTTATAAAAGGTAAAAATAGCTATGAAGATCAAAGGTTTTGTACATGCTCAACATCAAAGAAGAGGGTATGCCGGCATATCCTTAGACTTACAGAGCTTAACAGAGAAATGCAGAGGCAGCTTCACGGGAAAACCTTGGAAGAGGACTTCAAGTCAAGCATATGGTACAAACTTGCCATGCTTCTTGCCGATGAATCTAATGAAACCCTGAAATCAATACATATACATTTTACTAGTTTTGGGGGTAAGAAAGTTTTAAAAGTACTCTCTTCTGAAGGCAAAGAAATGCTTCATTATATATATGAAGGGCCTGATTTAATGAGATTCATTGAGCGTATAGACCGAGTTCAAGAAAGCTCTGTTCCAAACAGAAATCTATTGTTGGATAGGTTGTATAGATTAACAGAATCAAAAAATGAGAGTATTATGAAAAAAATGGGTTTTAAAACCCGCAGACAGGTATTTGAAGAATCATTTTGGTTCAGACTCGCATATCATGGCTATAGGGAGATTGGAACTAACAACTGCATATTTTATCCAACAATTGATGAATGTTCAGGGGCATTTACAATAACATGTAAGGGTTTAAGGGGAGAAAGAATATTCACAATCATAGTGCCTCGTAATAAAGTAAAAGACGTTATATTAGCCTTTAAAGACTACCTGCACAATCAACACGGAATAAATATTCACCCTATACCCCTAAAATCCCTTTTTAAGGTATCTATGAATACAAAACTCGATTTGGAGGTAAGGCCAATAATTCAGCTCCTACAAAAAAATGGGGAGACCTTTTTTTTTGAGAGAAAGGATCTAGAAAAATTTCAGTATGACAATCTTATATACATAAAAGAACTAAAGCTAATAGCCGAACTGGAGCCACCTGGTGATAAGAAGAGGAAGTTTGTTTCACCGGCAAATATGGTCCTTAAGAAATCTCAGATTCCAGGTTTTCTTCAGGAATTTGGTGAAGAGCTTTTTAATGGTGGCCACATTATAGAGCCTTCAGTTAAAAGACTTAAAATTTTTAAGAAGTTCGATAAAATTGAAGTTAAACCCGAGGCTATTGATAGGAATTGGCTATGGCTTTCCATGGAGTATGAGTTTGGGGATGCCTCGATTTCTTTAGACAAAATTTTGCAAGCCAGAAAGATGGGGCAGCGTTATCTATCTACACCAGCAGGATGGGTTGATTGCCAGTCAAGGTCTTTTGACCACCTTAACAGAATTGTCGATGCCTGTACTGAAAGGAATTCCCCTGGAGCATTAAAAAGGGGCATGAAGATTTCTCTTCTGGAACTGCTCCAGCTCCAATATACCAGTGCTGTTTCCTTTACTGTTATTGGTGATGAGAAAAAGGCAACTATATTAAAAAAAATCCTGGATAAAAAGCCTGCCCATAAAATACCATCTTTGAAGGGGATGAAATCATCTTTACGACCATATCAGATAACAGGGTTGGATTGGCTTTACTTCTTGTGGGAAAATGGGCTGGGAGGTTTGCTTTGTGATGATATGGGCCTCGGAAAGACCCATCAAATCATGGCCCTTATGGTTGCATTGAAGAAAAACAAAAACATAAAAGACCCCTTTCTGGTTGTATGTCCTACCACGGTTTTGAGTCATTGGAGGGAAAAAATCAGGGATCATGTGCCTGCTTTAAATGTCAGTGTTTTTCACGGGGACCAGCGGAGTATCGAGAGAAGTATCCATGAGGGAGATGTTATTTTAACCTCTTATGGAATTCTCAGAAATGATATTACAAAGCTAAAGAATGTTTCGTTCACATTTGTTGTTTTTGACGAAGTCCAGTATCTAAAAAATCCAGAGACTAATGCCTATAATGCGGCAAGACAATTGAATTCTTCTATAAAAATTGGACTTACAGGCACACCCATTGAAAATACACTGTGGGAGCTTAAGTCTCTTTTCGACCTCACAGTGCCAGGTTATTTAGGGACTAACGATGATTTTTCGAATCGCTATGTGCAGCCCATAGAATCGAGGCCATTAGGTCAGGAGAAAAAGGCCCTTGCCAAGCTTATATCACCCTTTACCTTACGTCGTTTAAAAAAGACAGTCTTAGATGAGCTTCCTGATAAAATAGAAGACATAAGAACTTGTCAGCTTAGTGATGATCAAGTAAAGTTATACAGAGACGCCATTTCATCAAAGGGTTACGGATTAATAGATGTCCTAAAAGACAGAAAACAGCCAGTCCCCTTTATGCATATCTTTGCCCTGCTAAACTATCTTAAGCAAATATGCAATCACCCTGCGCAGGTTAAGGGTGTTGAGCATTTTGAACAATTTCAGTCGGGTAAATGGGACCTGTTTAAGGAGCTGATCTTTGAATCCTTAGATAGTAATCAAAAAATTGTTGTATACAGCCAATACCTCAATATGATAAAAATTATCGAAAAATTTTTGCAGGGCATAAACATAGGTTTCATAACCTTGACAGGGTCGAGCAGGAATAGGGGAAAAATCGTTGAACAATTTAAAGATGACCCCAATTGCAAGATTTTTTTAGGAAGCCTTAAAGCAGGTGGGGTAGGTATAGACCTTGTATCTGCGTCTGTTGTAATCCATTATGACAGGTGGTGGAACGCCGCAAAGGAGGACCAGGCAACTGATAGGGTTCACAGAATTGGTCAGATGCGAGGTGTCCAGGTTTTCAAGCTCGTAACCCTGGGGACTTTAGAGGAAAAGATATCTGCCATAATAGAAAAAAAACGTAACTTGATGGACAGCGTTGTATTGGAAAACAACCGAAATTTATTAAAAGCTTTCTCCAGAGAGGAACTCATTGAGATATTAAATCCGCCTTCATCCCCGGATTTTTAATTGTATCACTATATAAGCATATAATTTTTTACCCTTTATTAAAGGAAAATAAATAAAGAAATAGGCTCAAAAAAATTTATGAGGATCCTGTATCGGCTATCCGGGAATCTTTATCTTGATTGATTCACATATATGATATCTTCAAGCGTTGCGTGGAATAATTAACGGGTAGATAGAAATTGCTATATATAGGCGTATATAGTTTTCTTTAACCAGTTTCGATTTTATAATAGATTGCATTAAAAATCCTTTTGTACAGTCTCGTAATCAATTCCTGCTAAGTGACAAGTATCATTTATTTTTTCCAGAATAAACATTTCATGGCTAAATTCTATTACATTTATGCAGGCAGTATCCTGCCTTATTCTCCAAAAATTGGAATTCTCAATATCCAGAATTGCACATAGAAGGAGTTTGTTTATTACCCTGTGAGGGATAATAAGAAGTGATTTATTTGGGCTGTTTTTTATGATATTTTTAAAGGCAATAAATGATCTATCTCTTGCTTCTTCAAGGGTCTCCCCGCCAGGGAATCGTACCTTCTCTGGGCTTTTTTCCCATAGCGTGTATTGTTTTTTGTATCTATTTTGTACCTCGCTGAATGTTAAGCCCTCCCATTTTCCATAGTTTATGTCAATAAACTCCGCTATCGGCTCAATTTTGATTCCTAAAATCTGCGAGGTCGGCCGGGCAGTCTGAATGGCGCGTTTGAGTGGGCTGGTATAAATTGCATCGATCTTTTCTTTTTTTAATACGTGGGCGATAGACTGTGCCTCCATGTTTCCTACTTCGTTCAGCGGAATATCCTTTCTGCCCCTGAAGACCAGCTCCTTGTTCCAGTCGGTTTGCCCATGTCTCACTAAATATATTTTCGTCATGAATCGCCCTGCAGTTTAAATTCGATCATTTAATAGCTTAGGTTATGTTTAGGTTCAGCGCTTTATTTATCTTGACAAAATAGCCTGTTCCATTTAGGTTTTTATAAAAAAATGTGATGTATGTATATAAAAAATAGTGGTTCTATTGAGGTCTTCAACAAATTTTTACATTTGAGCGACATATATTTTTTACTATTATAAGTTCAGACTTGTTTCTTTCTTAGCTCTCTAAACGACTAATTACAAATTAAATCTAATTTCAAGATTGTTCATACACAGGAGGAAGTAATATGAGTAAGATATCTACGGCAATTATCAGTGTCACGGATAAAAGTAATATAGTGGATTTTGCTAAGTCCCTTGAAGAATTTGGCATAGAAATACTATCTACGGGAGGCACTGCAAAAACCCTAAGGGATAATGGAATAAGTGTTTTAGATGTATCTGAATACACAGGATTTCCGGAAATGATGGATGGGAGGGTTAAGACCCTTCATCCAAAAGTACATGGGGGGCTTTTAGGCCGGAGAGATAACGAGCAGGATGTTACTATGATGAAAATGCATGGCATAAAAAACATAGACCTGGTGGTAATTAACCTTTACCAGTTTGAGAAAACGGTTGCGAGAGAGGGTTGCACCTTGGATGAGGCCATAGAGAATATTGATATAGGTGGTCCTGCCATGCTTAGATCGTCAGCTAAAAATTTTAAATTTGTAACTGTCGTTATTGATCCATCGGACTATACAGGGATATTAGAGGAAATCAGGCGGGATGGTAACACAACATTGGAAACACGCTTTCGTTTAGCCAAAAAAGTTTTTAAAACCACCTGGCAATACGACGGTGCAATCAGTAGCTATTTGGAAGAGGTTAAACTTACATAGAATATAAATAATGGCTTGTGCTTTAGCTAAGTCTTTGCATACTAACTCTTCCTGAAATCTTTTTTTATGCGGGGAAATTTTTGGCACCTAAAAAAGAGCAATCAGAATATATAGACTACCCTGTTATTGTAGGGGAGAGTGAGGGAATCCAGTTAGTCAGGCAAAAGATAGAGAAGGTTGCTGATAAAAATGTAACTGTCCTGATAAGGGGAGAGAGTGGCACCGGCAAGGATTTGGTTGCTCGGCTTATTCACCTGAAATCTAAGAGGAGAGCGTACCCTTTTATTAATGTTAATTGTGCTGCTATTCCAGGCGAGTTGCTGGAGAGTGAGCTCTTTGGCTACGCAAAGGGCGCATTTACGGGCGCTTCACGGGATAATATAGGTAAGTTTCAAAAGGCTGATAGGGGCACCATATTTTTAGATGAAATAGGTACGCTAAGCCTGTATTTACAGTCTAAGATACTTCAGGTGCTTGAAGAGAAAGAACTGGTGAGACTTGGGGGTGTAAAGGAGATACCTATAGATGTAAGGATTTTAACTGCTACAAACTCGAACCTAGAAAAGAGGATTGCAGCCAACGAGTTTAGAAGTGATCTGTATTACCGCTTAAACATAATTTCTATAATGATCCCACCGCTTAGAGAAAGAAAAGAGGACATTTTTGTATTAACGAATTATTTTATGGATAAATACTGCAATGAGCTAAAAAAAAGTTGCGTTAAGTTAGATAATTCTATCCAAGAACATTTTCAGAGATATGACTGGCCAGGCAATGTTAGAGAATTGGAAAACATAATACAGGGTATAATAACCTTTCAAAAAACAGATGCAATATATTCTGATTTGAAATTTAAAAGAAGCATTGAAAGAAGGAAAGAGGCCCACCAGAATTTGGATAATCAGCTTTGGGATGACAGAAAGATAATGAATATGCTTCAAGGCAGGGACGATGCCTGCCTGAAGACAATACGAAAGCTATATGTTGATGAGGTAGAAAAGCTGGCTATCGAGAATGCCCTGGAATTAACCCGTTGGAATAGAAAGAGTGCAGCAGGATTGTTAAAGGTCAGTTATAAAACGCTCTTGAATAGGATTGAGGAATTTAAATTGGTATAAATCAATTACCTTTATTGATCTCTATGGGGAAAACAGAAACGTTTACATAGAATTAATCTCCACACTAATTTTTCGAGCTTGTCAATTTTGGTTGGGAAAATTAGATTATTAAAAAGACTTTAATCTATATTATTGTAGCCAAGGTACCACTCGATAAATTTTTTAACCCCAGAGGTGATTGGTGTTTTGGGTTCATAGCCTAACATTTTTTTTGTCTTTTCTATGTCAGCATAGGTTTCTGGAACATCGCCCGGTTGGAGAGGCAAGAATTTTTTATTTGCATTTATGCCAAGCTCCTGCTCGATTACCTTGATAAGTTTCATAAGCTCCACCGGTTCTGAATTACCAAGGTTAAATATCTCGTATTTAAAGGGATTATTTAACGCGGATATTGTGCCGTTGACAATATCGTCTATGTACGTAAAATCCCTTTTCATTTTGCCGAAGTTAAAAATATGTATAGCCTCCCCATTCAGTATGGCCCTGGTAAAGAGAAAAAGGGCCATATCCGGTCTGCCCCACGGTCCATATACGGTAAAATACCTGAGGCCGGTTAAGGGTATATTAAAAAGATGGCTGTAAGTGTATGCCATTAACTCATTTGATTTTTTGGTTGCAGCATAGAGTGAAATTGGCGTATCAACATTATCTTCAACGCTGAAGGGGAGTCTTTTGTTGTTGCCATAAACGGATGATGATGATGCGTAGACAAAGTTATCCACAGGATATTGTCTTGCCATCTCCAATAGGTTGAGAAATCCCCTTACATTGCTTTCCTGATAAACAAAGGGGTCTTCCATAGAATATCTGACACCTGCCTGGGCAGCTAAATGGCATACCCTCTCTATCTTGTGGGTAGAGAATATATTTTTAAGAACATCAAGGTTTTTTATATCTTCATGGTAAAAGGTAAAATTCTGCCTGGGGGTTAGGTGGGCAAGCCTCGCCTTTTTCAAGGATACATCGTAATATGGGTTAAGGTTGTCTATTCCAATTACCTTAAAATCATTATCCAACAAATATTTTGCTACATGGAAGCCTATAAATCCTGCTGCACCTGTAACAAGTGTTATAGGTTTTTTCTCGGTCATGCAATCCTTCATTTATTGAGCATAAAGTGTATTATATTCTTGTTTTATGCCTGTGAAATTAAAAAAACCTAAAAAGCCCATCTATATTATATCTTATGACCTGTAACCTGCATTTATCTTGATATAGTCATATGTAAGGTCACAGGTGGTAATTCTTTCTTTACAGGAACCCTGATTTAGATTGATGGTGATTGTTATATCTTTCTTTTTCATTCTTTCTGCAGCCTCAATCTCTTCATCCTTTCCTACCATTAAGCCGCCTTCTACTATTTTTACCCCTTCAATCCATATTTGAACCATACTTTCCTTCATTGTGATTCCAGATCTGCCAAGGGCTGCCATAATCCTTCCCCAATTGGGGTCCTGGCCAAATACCGCTGTTTTTACGAGCGGAGAATTGGCAACCGTCCTTGCTGCTATAGTGGCCTCCTTTTGGCTCGTTGCACCATTCAGTTCAATTATGATTGCCTTTGTTGCACCCTCGCCGTCCTTTGCAATCATATAGGAAAGATTCCCCATTGTTTCTCTCAGATTTGACTCAAACTCCTTTAATTCTTTTCCTTCAGGTATTTTATTTCCTGCAAATCCATTTGCCATAATTAAAACCATATCATTTGTGCTTGTATCCCCATCGACAGTAATGCGGTTAAACGTATTCTCTGCCGCGGATCTGAATATTGGTAATAATGACTCAATGTCGATGTTTATGTCTGTAAGTACGAAGGAGAGCATGGTGGCCATATTAGGCATAATCATGCCGGCTCCTTTGGCAAGCCCTAAAATACTATATTTTTTTCCGTTGGTATGACCTTGTGAATAGCTTATCTTTGGGAATGAATCTGTAGTCCTGATAGCGTCTGCAACAGAATAAAAACCATTCGGAGAGAGGTTTTTTATGAGGCTGGGCAAGGCACTTTTTATTAGATCCACAGGAAGGTAGGAACCAATAACGCCTGTTGAGGCAACAGCCATTTCCTCTGCCTTTATTTCTAATTGTGCAGCACTCAGATTTGCCGTTAGCAATGCATCTTTTAACCCCTGTTCGCCTGTGCAGGCATTGGCATATCCAGTGTTGATAATGATACCCCTTAAAAATCCTCTTTTGATATTTTTTTGAGTAAGGATTACAGGCGCAGCCTTAACAGTGTTCGTTGTGAATACACCGGTTGCTATTGCAGGTCTTTGAGAAAATATAAGCGCGAGGTCTTTTTCCCCATTTTTTTTTAGGCCTGCACTGACTGCAGAGCCTAAAAACCCTGGTACAGAATAGTTAGTATTTTTATTCATCTTCCACAACAATGTTTATATTTTTTCCCACTACCACATGGGCAGGGATCATTTCTTCCAACCTTGGGCACCTTTCTTCTGACAGTTTGAATTCCTCCATCTCCACCATGGCTTAGAACAATATTCTTTTTAGGCAAACGAACAGGAGGTGGTTTTTCCTCTATGGTTAGCCTAAGCCTGAAAAGGGTTTTAAGGGTATTTTCCTTTATGTTGTCTACCATAGATATAAACATACTGTAACCTTCCTTTTGGTACTCCTTCAGGGGGTCCATCTGTCCATATCCCCTTAGACCTATTCCCTCTTTTAGTCTGTCCATGGAAAGAAGGTGGTCCATCCATAACTCATCAACTGCCTGTAGCATGGCAATCTTTTGCAAGAAGAGGAATGCCTCTGGGTCGGTGTCCTTCTCTTTTTGTTTATAAATATTTAAAATTTCATTTTTTAGCCTTTCGATCAACTTATCCTGGGTAAAGTTATTTATTTCCTCCTTTGCGAAACGAGGAAATAGACCAAATATGCTTTGTATTCTATCCGTGACGGCGGATATGTTCCATTCCTCTTGAGATACCTTGGGGTCGGTGTTATTTAACACTGCATCCTCTACTACCTCTTCAATCATACCCTCAATGGCCTCAATCAGTCCCTCACCTTTGAGAATATCTCTCCTCTGACTATAGATTACCTTTCTTTGCTGATTCATTACATCGTCATATTCGATGAGGTTTTTTCTAATATTGAAGTTAATTCCCTCGACTTTTTTCTGGGCCCCTTCGATTGCTCTTGATATTATGCTATGTTCTATTGGCTGGCCCTCTTCCATGCCAAACCTGTCCATTACAGAGGCAATTCTCTCAGAGCCAAATATCCTCATAAGATCATCTTCTAGGGATAGATAAAATCGTGAGGAGCCAGGATCACCCTGACGTCCTGAGCGGCCTCTTAACTGGTTATCAATTCGCCTGCTTTCATGTCGTTCCGTCCCAAGAATATGCAGGCCACCGAGTTCTGGCACGCCGTCGCCCAATACTATATCAGTTCCTCTACCTGCCATATTTGTAGATATTGTAACTGTTCCACTTTGTCCCGCGTTGGCGATAATTTCTGCCTCTCTTTCATGATTTTTTGCATTTAAAACCTGGTGTTTAATTCCCTCCTTCTTTAGCATCTTACTAAGCATTTCCGATTTTTCTATTGATATTGTGCCAACCAGGATCGGCTGTCCCTTATCATGCAGTTGTTTGATTTCTTGTGCAGCAGCATTGAATTTTTCCCGCTCTGTTTTATAAATAACATCGGAATAATCATGTCTGATCATTTTTTTGTGGGTTGGAATTACTGAGACATCAAGGTCGTATATTTTTTTAAATTCTGGAGCCTCTGTATCTGCTGTTCCTGTCATGCCGGCAAGTTTTTTATACATCCTGAAGTAATTTTGGAATGTTATAGTTGCAAGTGTTTGATTTTCCTCTGCAACCTTGACCCCTTCCTTTGCCTCAACAGCCTGATGCAGACCATCGCTCCATCTTCTACCTGGCATTAGCCTGCCAGTGAATTCATCGACAATGATAACCTGGCCATCTTTAACAACGTAATCAACATCCTTATTAAAAAGCCAGTATGCCTTTATAAGCTGCTGTGCGGAATGCATTCTTTCCGATGCCTGCGAGTATTGTTCCTCTAACTCACGCTTTTTCTTTTTTTTCTCCCTGAAGTCTAAATCAGGGTCCGTTTCTATCTGCTCAATGCCCTCATCAAGGTCAGGTATAATAAAGGCGTCATTTTGTGCTCCTGATAACAATTTTAGACCCTTATCCGTCCAATGCACACTATGATCCTGTTCCTCTATTATACAGTATAGCTCTTCGTCCAGGGATGACAGGCTTTTCTGAGACGAAAGCATAGACTCTAGTCTATCAACCCTTTTTTTTAGTATTGGCTCTCTGGCTATAACATCGAGAAAACGAGGGTTTTTTGGGCTCCCCCTTTTTACCTGAAGAAGGAGCTCAATTAAGGTATCGTCGTCTGGGCCTTTTTCCATCATTGTCTCTGCCTCATTAAGGATATCTCTAATAAGTTTGTCCTGGTGTTTTTTGAGGTTTAAGATTAATGGTTTTATGTCTGCATAAACTTCATCTTCGCTATGTTCAACGGGCCCAGATATTATAAGCGGAGTTCTTGCCTCATCAATAAGAATGCTGTCCACCTCATCAACTATTGAGAAGTTTAGGTCTCTCTGGACGCATTCTTCGAGAGAATACTTCATGTTATCTCTCAAATAGTCAAATCCAAACTCGTTGTTAGTGCCGTATGTTATATCCGCATTGTAGGCATCCTTCCTATTCCTATCATCCATGTCATGCAAGATAGTTCCCACAGATAGTCCTAAGAAAGTATATATACCACCCATCCATTCCGCATCTCTCCGGGCTAAATAATCATTAACAGTGATCAGGTGGCAGCCTTCTCCTGAAAGGGCGTTTAAATATAAGGGAAGGGTTGCAGCCAGGGTTTTACCTTCCCCTGTCTTCATCTCTGCAATATTTCCCTGATGAAGAACAATACCTCCTATAAGCTGAACGTCAAAGTGTCTCATGCCTAATGTTCTAACAGAGGACTCTCTGACCGCCGCAAAGGCCTCAGGAAGTATGTTATCTAAAGACTCCCCACTTGCTATTCTCTGTTTAAACTCAGCGGTTTTGCCTCTAAGCTGAGAATCACTGAGCCCTCTGAAAGATGGCTCCAATTCATTAATTTTCGTTACTAGTGGGGCAAGTTTTTTTAGCTCTCGCTCGTTCTTGCTTCCAATAAAATTTTTAAAAAAATTACCTATCATGCAAAAGCTTCCTTTTCTTAGTCCCTTTATTTTGATTAAACCTTTATAGAGGAAAACTCAAGTAGCAAATACAAAACTATTTTTTGTATGGGTAAAATTGGCAGGGGATATGAAAATGGGTTAGTATGATTATATGAATATCAGTTGAGGATGTAACGGAAAGGATTAACAGGTACACTGCTTAAAAGTACCTCGTAGTGAAGGTGAGGGCCTGTGCAGCGGCCACTGATGCCTACTTCACCAATTATATCACCTCTTTTAACTAGGTCTCCCTTTTTAACTCTAAATTTATGCAGATGCGCATATCTTGTCTTCATGTTATATCCGTGATTTATGACAACCACTTTTCCATAATTTCCTTCTTTGCCAACGGATACCACTATACCGTCAGCAGGTGCAATGACTGGTGTACCGACTTTAGTTGCTATATCTATGCCTTTATGAAATTCCCTTTGTTTTGTAAATGGTGATATTCTATACCCAAAGCCTGATGTCAGCCATCCATCTACTGGCTTTATAGAGGGCGTGCAGGACAAAATCGATCTTTGTTCTTCAAAAAAATTGTTTAGTTCTTTTTGGGATATTGAAGTAACAACGATTTCGTTTTCAACATTTTCCAGGGCTGCATGCATTTCCCGAACTAACCCCTCATGGACTTCATCTATTTTATAATCGGTTTTAAGTGTGTTATCGATCGAGCCCCCAACGGATAAAATTTGGTCTTCTTCTTTAGACGGGTTTATGTTTGTGAGGGCCTTTAACTTGCGATCAAATTCCTGTATCCCGGCTATTTTTTGATTGACGGCGTTTATTTTCTCTGTAAGTGCGACGAGCTGGGTTTTTTGAAACTTATTCTCTTCTTTTAAAGTCAACAATTCAGAAGCCTGACCTTTAATTTTAGTGTAATCTCTTATGATATATCCGATCCCAACTGCCATACAAAGAAAGAAAAGGATAGAGAACGATAGTAATCTGTTAGGGACACTTATTTTTCTTACCGTATTTGTTGGCCCTGGCAGAAATAGTATGGTCAGTTTTTTTGACGCCATAAAATAGATTTATTAATTAATTTATGTAAATTATTTGGAGGCGGCAATCGGATTCGAACCGATGTAAAACGGTTTTGCAGACCGCTGCCTTAGCCACTTGGCTATGCCGCCTTTTTGGAGCGGGAAACCGGGCTTGAACCGGCGACCGTCACGTTGGCAACGTGATGCTCTACCAACTGAGCTATTCCCGCCTT
>JAGYMO010000097.1 GCA_018400255.1 Deltaproteobacteria bacterium | reverse complement strand
CAGAGGTCAGATGTCAGCGGCCAGGGATCAGTGATGAGTGATCAATTTAGTGTAATAATCCATGGGACTCAGGGTAAATCTAGCTTAATGCTTAATGTTTAATTTTTAATTCTTAATGTTCAAGGTTCAAGGTTCAAGGTTTACTGCTAATTGATAGGGCTCAGGGTAAATCTCTTTTCTCTGGCGCAAAAGTACTCCATCATTGCCATGGGGTGCGGACAACATTAAGCGTGTGGGTTTTAAGAAGGTAGATGAATTTTTCTCATTTTCTTTCCTGATGCAGTGTTTTCTCCTTGACAATAAAACACGCTGTAGCTTATATCTTTGCATAATTTTGTTATTACTAAAAATTTTTTTCATGTTATCTGAGAGGATTTAGATGGAAAACGCAATAAAAATAACCAAACCTGAATCTTACTTTGTCTCGCTTATGGGTAAAATACCTATTCTTTCCTATTATTCACATTCAAGGGGTTGGTCTTTTTTAATCACCTGGGGACATAGGTTATCAGGGCTAACATTAGTGTTTTACATGTTCGCCCACCTTTATACCCTTTCACTTTTATTTCAGCCTGAAAAATTCGATGCTGATATGCAATTTCTGAATAATTTCCTTTTTACCTTTCTTGAGTGGTGTGTAGCCATACCTGTTATATTTCATGCACTTAATGGAGGGAGATTGATTTTATATGAGATGTTCCATGTCAGGGCTGAGGAGATGATAATCCGCTTAATGGTTATTATCGGTATTATCTATATTGCCATTGTGGGATTCTTTTTTATTGAGGAAAGCCGACAGATCTCAGCAATTGTATTTTGGTCAATTACTGTTATCATAAGCCTGGTTGCATTTTTTATCGTATTCTTTAAGTTGTGGAGCACAGGCAACTCCCTGATGTGGAAACTCCAGAGAATTACTGGCGGGTTTATGTTTTTAATGCTTATAGGCCACATGCTCTTTATGCATATGAATTACCTGGCAGGGCATGACAGCAAGACTATTTTATTGCGCATGCAGAGCCCATTTATAAAGGGCGTTGATCTTATATTTATCCTTTTTCTGCTTTTTCATGCAGGTTATGGCATGTTTAGCATTGCTACCGATTATTTAAGGCCAGGGCCTGTATTGAAGTCCTTGACATTTTTGATTATAGTAGCGATGCTTGTATCTGCATTTTTTGGCATTAGACTTGTGGCAGCTTTATAAAGGAGAAAATGATGGTAGAAAAATTGGCTATAGGTTCCACTTTAACGTGTGATGTTCTCGTTATTGGAGCCGGGGGTGCAGGACTTAGGGCTGCTGCCCAGATATGCGAAGAAATACCTGAAACCAAGATAATAGCCCTTACAAAGGTCACAAGCCCACAGAAATCGCATACAACTACTGCACAAGGGGGTATGGCCGCAGTTGACCCAAGGGATCCGGAAGACCGGCCTCTATTCCATATGTTTGATACCTGGAAGGGCTCTGATTGTTCTGCTGATCAGAATGTTATTAAAAAGGTGTGTGATACAGGGTGGGAAGAGGTTGTATGGCTTGAGAGACACGGAATGCATTTCAGCCGGACAGGGGAAGGCAGGATAGCCAAAAGGCCTTTCGGCGGTCACATGCTTAACTTTGGAGAGAAAAAGGCCTTTAGGGCATGCTATGAGGCTACAAGGACCGGAAAGGGCATTATGGACACCGTATGGGATGAATGCCTAAAATATGGTGTAAATTTTATTGGACAGTGTGTAGCAACAGAGCTTCTCTTTGATGATAATAGATGTATTGGTGCCATTATATTTCGATTCCCAGAAGGCGAATTCAAGGCGGTGCTTGCAAAGGCAACTATTATTGCAACAGGCGGGAAGACAAGAATGTACCAGGTGAGTACCAATTGCAGGGGAAACACCGGTGATGGCCTTGCAATAGCGCTTAACGCCGGCCTCCCGGTTATGGACCTGGAAGCGGTTCAGTTTCACCCAACAGGCATGGTAGGGCCCGGTATATTGGCAAGTGAGGCATTGAGAGGGGAGGGGGCCATTTTGAGGAATAAGGATGAAGAACCCTTTATGGAACGTTATGCGCCTACTGCAAAGGATCTTGCACCAAGGGATCTTATCTCGCGTTCTATTATTACGGAGATTCGAGAGGGTCGGGGTCTTTTTAATGAGGACCATAATGCCCACCATGTTTGGCTGGACCTCAGACACCTCCCGAAAGAGGTTCATGAGAAAAAAATTCAGGAAATTGAATCGTTTTTTAGACGTTTTGTAGGGGTTGACCCTGAAATAGAACTTTGCCCGGTTGCACCGACTGCCCATTATCAGATGGGCGGGATCCCCACAGACGAGTATGGAAATGTGCAGAGGGATCCTGAGGATATTGTGCCAGGGCTTTTTGCCTGCGGGGAAGCTGCTGCTGCTTCGTTGCATGGCTTGAACAGACTGGGAACAAATTCACTTTTAGAACTGATTACAATGGGTAAGGTTACAGGCAGAAAGGTTGTTGAATATTTGAAGGATGCAAAAGACCCGGAGGGATTACCTTCTAATGCGGGCGATATAACATTTGGACAATTTTCCACATACCTTAATAACAAGGGAAGTGAGCAATATGCTGGTGTCCGGCATGTATTACGGCATACTATGATGGATAAAGTAGGTATATACAGAAGTGAAAAGCCATTGCTCGAGGCAATTGATACACTAAAAGAGCTAAGAGAAAGGGCGTTGCATATAGCTGTAAGCCTTACATCTCTTAAGGCAAATCAAGACTTATGGCAGACATGGGAGTTGAATAATTTAATTACAGTATCTATGGTGATTGCGCAGGGCGCGTTGGCAAGAAAAGAATCAAGGGGGGCGCATTTTAGAGAGGATTACCCTGAGAGAAGCAACGAGTATAACTATCACACCCTGGTTTACATGCCGGAGTTTGATAAAATCTCCTTTGCTAAAAGGGCTATTGATATGAGCATTTTTAAGGCCAAGGGGGAACGTTATGAGTTGTTTGATTATATAGAAAGAAAATACTGATATTTTATTAAAGAGGAAACAGATGTCCAAGCCCTATAAAATAACCTTGGAGATAAAAAGGTATGATCCGGATACAAATCTGTCATGGATCCAGAGTTATACGGTTGAAGTAGGTGGTATACTCAGGTTTGTAGATGTCTTACGTAAAATTAATGATGAGCAGGACCCCACCCTTGCGTGGGCCTCTTCCTGTGAACACGCGCAGTGTGGCAGTTGTGGTATAATTGTTAATGGAAAGCCACTTCTTGCGTGCGAGCTTTTGGTGAAGGATGCGATACAACAGTTCAAAACAAATAGCTTTAAATTAAGACCGTTAACAATAGCTCCGGTTTTAAGGGACCTTGTCGTGGATTTGGAAAAGGCATATGAAAGGGTCCACAAGGCCAAACCCTATCTTATCAAGCCGGCGCCTATTCCAGAAGAGGGAGATGAGTATAGGATATCTCAGGAAAAACTTGATACATATATTGAGGCTACACAGTGTATTAACTGTTTTTGCTGCGCTACTGCGTGTATAAGTACTCACCATCACTTTATTGGACCAAATGCCGCAATGGCAAATATAGTAAGGCTCATGGATCCACGGGAAACGGCCAAGGAAGAGAGAACGGAAATATTGTACAGGGAAGATGGTGTTTATAGATGTCATACATCAAGGGCATGTTCTTTTGTATGCCCAAAAAACATCGATGTATCCCATTTTTTAGCCCTTGGAAAGGAGGGGAGATTTTAAATTCAAGTCATGGCATAAAGGGCCCTTCATAATAATATCGGGTAGTTGAGAAAACGTTAACCCATGGGATTTTGCATGCAGGTAGCTGAAAAACCTTACACCTGTAAAGCAAAAATGGACGAAGAGAAGCTTTAAGGTTATTTAGATTTTTTTGATTTTTTGCGCCTTAAGCCCCTTTACTTTTTTCTATAGGCTATATTTAAATAATCATAGTAATTGATTTTTTTGGATATTTGTTTTAAAATTATTAAGTTATTAAAAAATCCTCTTGTTTGCCGATAATTTCTGTTTTAGTACCTATAAACAATTGATCGCTGAACATTAGAAATTTTCACTAAGCTTTAAATGTTCGGCGTTTCTTTGTTTATGTATTATAAATAGATGATGCGTTTGCTTAGAGGTGAGTTTTTATGAGTTTTTTGTAGCTGCTCAGGCTTGGTGACACAAAGCCTGCCCTCCCCGTCCCGAGACCGTGACGGGATCGGGAGGTGCG
>JAGYMO010000096.1 GCA_018400255.1 Deltaproteobacteria bacterium | reverse complement strand
TCTATATCAGCGACAATTCCCTCGGCCTCTATATATCCCCTATTCATTGGTATGGATACCCTCATGGCGGCACCTGTGGCCTCTTCAATGCTATCCTTCAGGTTTTTTGGAGATCGGGCACAGCCACAGAGGGAAATACCGTCAGAGGGGAAATCTAATGGGCCAAGCTTTATGTGGGCCTCCTGAAAAAAGCCATCTGCATTAGTTGAAACCTTTAGATGCCCTTTAATAGTGTCTGCAGATGCACTCCCCTTAAAGGCCGTGGTGAGAACAACCAAATCAGATGGTATGTCAAAGTCCTTTCCAATAAGAATATCATGGGCAGACACGAACAAATTGCCATTTTTCTTTTTTAGCACCGGGTAATGGCTGTCTGGAAAGCGTATAAACTTGATACCTGACCTCTTTGCCCTTTCCAGCTCGTAGCCCTCCTCTTTCATCATGCTAAGGTCCCTGTACAGTATATGCACGCTGGTGTCCTTGTTCATCTCTTTTATGGCAAGGGCATTCTTGACTGACACATAACAGCCGATATTACAGCATCCTCTTAGCTCGTTTTTAGAATTTACGCAGGTAATGATAACTACATTCTTTACATCCGTTATTTTATTCTCTTTTAGCATGCCGTCGAGCTGCAACTGGGTTACTACCCTTGGGTCATTGCCGTATTCATAGAGTCCCGCTGGCTCGATTTCCTCCATGCCTGTTGACACAATAACGGTTGATGCATCAAAACTTTCGCTCTCTCCATTAGCTTTAATTGTAATCTGATAGTTGCCTATGTACCCCTTTACATCTTCGATTTCTGTGCTCGTGTAAACCCTGATTTTTGGGTGCGCGGTTACTAATTCTATTTTTTCCTTTGCAATTTCCTCAGCAAGAATCCTTTCCTCCCCATGGGATATATAATGAAGTTTGTTTAATAATCCGCCGAGCCGGGGCTCTTTTTCTACAATTATTGCCTCAAACCCCTGTTCCGCGATGTTAAGTGCGGCAGTCATGCCCGCAATGCCTCCCCCTATAATAAGGCATTGATCCTTGACCGGCAGCTTTATTTCCTCACCCTCTTCAAGAAGGTTGGCCTTAGCCACCCCCATTTTCACCAGGTCTTTTGCCTTTTCGGTCGCCCTTGCCGGATCTGCCCTGTGAACCCAGGATACTTGTTCCCTGATGCTTACGAACTCAAGAAGGTAGGGATTTACACCTGCCTCTTTTACCGTTCTTTTAAAAAGGGGTTCGTGGGTTCTGGGGGTGCATGATGCGATAACTATCCTGTTTAGGCTGTTCTCTCGTATCAGATCTTTCATGGTGGCGAGATAGTCCACTGAACATGACCAGCGCCCTTCATGAGCAAAGACAACCCCTTCAAGGCCCTTGGCGTATTCAACAACGCTCGGTACATCGACAATGCTTAAAATGTTTGAGCCGCAATCACAGACAAATACGCCTATCCTTTTTTCCTCATCCATTTATTTTTTCCTTTAAAGAAAGAAATACCGGGTTTTAAACAAAATAGAGTCAAATCTTTACCTGCCGAAAATGAAAATTTGTATCTTAGCCCTACTGCCCTGGCTATGGCTAGATTCTACTGCTCATTGTTTTTTCTTAGTACCGCTTTCATGCTTGCCGCTGTTG
>JAGYMO010000095.1 GCA_018400255.1 Deltaproteobacteria bacterium | reverse complement strand
CTGGAGTTGGAATTGGTATTCTTGGTATGGGAGCTATGAACGCATTGGGTAGAAATCCTGAGGCCAGGGGCGCAATTATGACCAACATGATATTAGGTATTGCCTTTGCTGAGGCAGTTGCTATTTATGCCCTTGTTATAGCAATTTTGTTAATTTTTGTAGCTTAATATTTTAATTGATATGGAGAAGGTGAGATAAATGGAAGGTTTTCTCGGTTTAACCCTACCAAATTTTATTGGCCAACTAATCAATTTCATTATTTTACTCACGCTACTCATATTTTTTGGATATAAACCTATTCGTCGAATCTTGAATGAACGGGCTGAAAGGATAAGAAAGGGTATAGAACAGGCTGAGGCTACAAAACGTGAATATGAGAATTCTCGAATAGAGGTAGATAAGAGGGTTAGTAAAGCGAGGGATGAAGGGCAGATGATAGTTGGGCAAGCGGAAAAAGCAGGAGAAAGGATAAAGGAAGAGGCGAGACAGGCAGCACGTATGGAGACACAGGCCATTGTGGAGAAAGCTAGGTTAGAGATAGAGAGGGAGCGTGATAGTATCATAGATGAATTGCGAGCAGAATTTGTTGATACTGCTATCCTGGCCGCGGAGAAGGTTATTAGTAATGTATTGGATAAAGAAAAACACCGCATACTTATTGAAGAAACACTTACGGAAAGCGCTGCCTTGAGTAAGAGAAACTAGTAGAGGTTAAAATGTCTTATACAAGTAGCGGAAAACGATACGCGCAAGCCTTTTTCGAGTTGGCGATAGAAAGGGGGCAACTGGATAATTGGCGGGATGAATTATATGAGGTTGAAGGTGTTTTATTAACTAAAGAGTTAATTGGCCTTTTGGAAAACCCGAAGCTGCCGTTTAATGGAAAAAAAATATTTATCATGGAAAAACTTAGTAAGATAAATACATTAACTCAGAATTTGATCTTCGTGCTCTTGATCAGGGGAAAGTTAAAGATTTTGGAAGATGTTTGTAAACAATACAATCTGATGGCGGATAAGTATTCTGGTATCGCGCATGCGGATGTAATAACGGCTTTACCTTTAAGTGATGAAGAAAAACACGGGCTATCTCATCGTCTCGAGGAGATTACCGGTAAACAAATAATTATTGATAATCGGGCGGACCCAACTATAGTTGGCGGGTTCAGGGCTAGGATTGGGGACATGCTCATAGATGGAAGCGTCCGTTATAGGTTGGAGTCATTAAAGAGAAGATTGAGGCAGGTCGGAGATTGATATTGCATTGAGATTAAGGATAGGAGAAATAGATGGCATCGAGAGACCAAGGCATTGTTTCTATAATAAAGGAAGAGATTGAGCATTTCGGAACAACCGTAAATATAGCAAATGTAGGTACGGTGGTAGAGGTAGGTGATGGGATAGCACGGGTGCATGGATTAAGCGATGCAAAATATAATGAGCTACTGGAATTTCCGAACGATATCATGGGATTAGCCCTCAACTTAGAAGAGGACAATGTTGGTGTAGTCATACTTGGAGATCATAGTAAAATTAAAGAGGGAGATGAGGTACGTGCAACCGGGAGAGTGGTTGAAGTTCCTGTAGGTGATGAGCTAATTGGGCGGGTGATAGATCCATTAGGACGACCTAGAGATGGAAAAGGCGCAATTAATGCGGAGTCATTTAGACCGGTTGAAAAAATAGCCCCAGGGGTGACCATGAGGCAGCCTGTTAATACCCCATTGTTAACCGGCATTAAGGCCATAGACGCCATGATTCCTATTGGGAGAGGTCAACGAGAACTGATAATCGGGGATCGTTTTACAGGAAAGTCTGCAATAGGAATTGATTCCATAATTGCACAAAAAGATGAGGACGTCTTATGTATTTATGTAGCTATTGGACAAAAAACCTCTAAGGTTGCACAAGTAGTTGCCCTTTTAGAAAAATATGGGGCTATGGGGCATACCATTGTTGTTGCTGCTGATGCCTCTGATCCAGCTCCGCTTCAGTATATTGCCCCATATTCAGGTTGTGCAATAGGTGAAGAATTCATGGGTAATGGAAGAGATGCCTTGATAGTATATGATGATCTTTATAGACATGCCTGGGCATACCGCCAGATTTCATTGCTCCTTCGAAGGCCGCCAGGACGGGAGGCTTATCCTGGTGATATTTTTTATTTGCATAGCAGGCTTTTGGAAAGGGCAGCTAAATTATCTAATGAACATGGAGGGGGCTCGCTTACAGCCTTACCTATTATTGAAACCCAGGCGGGTGACATGTCTGCATATATTCCCACAAATGTCATTTCAATTACTGACGGGCAAATTTACCTGGAGCCTGATTTATTCAACGCCGGAATTCGCCCTGCAATAAATGTGGGGCTTTCTGTATCTCGGGTTGGAGGTTCTGCGCAGAGAAAGGCGATGAGGCAGGTAGCTGGAACATTAAGATTAGAGCTTGCCCAGTTTAGAGAGCTTCAGGCTTTTGCACAGTTTGGCTCTGAAGATTTGGATAAGGCTACAAGGGATCAGTTAGAGAGGGGGAAACGTATTACAGAGATCTTGAAACAACCACAGTACTCCCCAATGTCTTTAGGGGAACAAGTAATTGTTCTCTATGCTGTAACAAAAGGGTTTCTTGATGATGTTTCCTTAGACAAAATTTTGGGGTGGGAAAAGAATTTTCATAAATTTTTGAAAAACAAATACCCTAAATTAATTGAAACAATAAATGATGAGAAAGAAATCCCAGAAGATAAAAAAGAATTCATTGAAAAGGCAATTATCGAGTTTAATAAGGGCGGAATGTATCAGTCGTAATTTTTGGAGGGTTAATGGCTAACACACAGGTTCTTCGCAGGCGAATCCATAGTGTAGAAAATACGTCCAAGATATGTAAAGCAATGGAAATGATGTCCACGGCAAAGATGAAGCGTACACAGGATCGGGCTATAGCAGGGCGTCCTTATGCTGAAAAAATTAGCCAGGTAATTGCCGATCTTTCTGCTCAGGTTAACTACAGTGAAGACGTTTATCCATTATTGAAGAGAAGAGAGATCAGGAAGATTATTATAGCTCATTTTACCGCTGATAGGGGTTTATGTGGAGGGCTTAATGCCAATACAAATCGTCTTGTTGCAGAGTTTATTTTGAGGCAGGATGTGCCGGTCGTATTAATTTCTGTAGGTCGCAAGGGCAGGAACTTTATGCTTCGTGCCGGGCAAACTATACGTGCGGAGTTTAGCGGATTAAAGGATAAGCCAACTCTTTCGGATATTATGCCTATCTCGCGTATAGTCATAGATGCCTACACAATGGGGGAGATTGATAAAATCTATCTTGCATACCCTCGTTTTATCACTACTATGCAGCAAAGGCCGGTGATTGAAGCATTGCTTCCCGTTGAACAACGTAATTTTAAAACTGCCCGGTCAGGTGATTATATTTACGAACCCGATTATGCCACGCTCATGAATGAGCTTTTGCCGCGGTTTGTCGAGATGAAGATATATCATGCCTTGCTGGAACTTATAGCAAGTGAACACTCAGCAAGAATGGTGGCGATGAGAAACGCAAGTGATAGCGCTAAGGATGTATTAGAGGATTTGACCTTGACATTAAATAAGGCCAGGCAAGAGACTATTACTAACGAGATTTGTGACATTAGCGGGGGAGCAGAGGCCTTAAAATGATAAGGAGGTAAAAGGTGGCCAAGGGTAAGGTAGTGCAGGTTATTGGTACGGTGATTGATATGGAATTTCCACCTGATGAGTTGCCGGCTATTAACAATGGTATAGTGGTTAAACAAGACGGTGTTGAGATTATTGTGGAAACGCAGCAGCATATAGGTAATAACTGGGTTCGAGGTGTTGCATTATCGGCAACGGAAGGATTGCAGAGGGGTGCAGATGCGATAGATATGGGAACACCCGTAATGGTTCCTGTTGGAAAGGAAACATTAGGGCGGCTTTTTAATGTATTCGGAGAGCCATTAGACAATCTTGGAATGATAAAAACTGATTTACGGTACCCTATTCATCGCGAGTCACCAACCTTAGAAGAACAAGAGTCTGTTCCGCAAGTATTAGAAACAGGTCTGAAGATAATGGATCTGGTTACCCCCTTCACAAGGGGAGGTAAAATTGGTGCATATGGGGGAGCAGGCGTAGGAAAAACAGTGGTTATAACAGAGCTTATACGTAACATTGCTTCTGAACATGGCGGTTTCTCCGTGTTTACCGGTGTCGGAGAAAGATCTAGAGAAGGGAATGATCTATGGTTGGAGATGAAGGCCTCGGGTGTACTGGACAGAACAGTCCTTGTTTTTGGACAGATGAATGAAAGCCCGGGTGTTCGTTCTCGTGTAGGTTTAACCGGTGTAACCATGGCTGAGTATTTTCGTGATGTTGAGGGGCAGGATGTGCTCTTATTTATAGACAATATATACCGATACGTGCTGGCAAATATGGAATTATCCGCACTTCTTGGACGCATGCCGTCTGCCGTAGGTTATCAGCCAACTTTAGGGACGGATGTTGGGGAGTTAGAGGAAAGGATAACAAGTACCAAGAAGGGATCAATCACATCATTTCAAGCAATATATGTACCTGCGGATGATTATACAGACCCTGGCATAGTTGCTACATATGGGCATCTTGATGCAGTTGTCGCATTAGAAAGGTCTATTGCTGAATTAGGTATTTACCCTGCTGTTGACCCATTGACGTCAACATCTAGGATACTTGACCCCGCTATTGTTGGCGAAGAGCACTACAAAGTAGCAAGAGGTGTTCAAACAACACTTCAAAGATACAGGGAGCTCCAAGACATAATAGCTATTCTTGGAATGGAAGAACTAAGCGATGAAGATAAGCTTACTGTAAACAGGGCAAGGCGTATCCAGAAGTTCTGTTCTCAGCCATTTCATGTAGCTGAACAATTTACCGGAATCCCCGGTAAATATGTCACTGTTAAGGATACGGTACGTGGTTTTAAGGAAATATTAGAGGGAAAACATGATCAACTTCCAGAGGCTGCCTTTTACATGGTGGGAAATATTGATGAGGCAGTGGAAAAGGCTAAATCAATGGGTGAGATCTAATGGCGACGTTCAAACTCGAGGTGGTTACGATAGAAAGAGCAGTTTACTCAGATGACATCAATGTATTGATTGCATGGGGTAGCGAAGGCCAATTGGGAATTCTTCCACATCATGCGCCTTTAATGACAATGCTTCAACCCGGGGAGTTAATCATACGAAAAAGCGATAGTGAAATATATATGGCAGTTAGCGGCGGATTTCTCGAGGTTCTGAATAATAGGGTAGTTATATTAGCTGATGCTTGTGAACGCGCCGAGGAGATAGACATAAGAAGGGCTGAAGAGGCAAAACAGCGTGCAGAAAAGCTAGTAAGCTCTCAATTAGGAAAGGCGGATTTAGCTGAAGCAGAGGCTGCATTGAGGAGATCATTATTCAGGATTAAGGTTGCAAGAAAAAAACGATCAACAAGAAGCCAGAGTCAGATTAAGCCTATGGATTCAAATTTTCCCTAAATCCATACGAGGATATTATGAAAGTATTTGCGGATAAGTTAATTAAAATAACAGAGGGTAACGCAGAGGAGATTTCTCGGCAATGGTGCAAGACTGTTAGAAAAAGCAATAGAACTCCATCCTATCATGAGATTCCAGAGGAGGATTGTATTGCCCAGGCTGTTCAATTTTATAAGAACCTTAGTAGGGTATATTTTAGTAAAAAACCAAGCAGAGACGTATATGAGTATTTTTCCCAGTATGCGGAAGAAAGATATAATGAGAGAATCCCCTGCCCAGAGGCCATTTATGCCCTCTTTATGATGCGCAGGCAAATGTGGCTTTTCGCTGAGTCTCAGGCTGCCTTTTTTACACCTATGGACCACATTCAGGCCATAGAGGCACTAAACAAGACGATTCAGATATTTGATATTGGAGTATTTTTTGTTGCGCAAAAATATGATGCATTGAAAAGCAGAGATGAATTTATTTATTAAAAAAATCAAACTATATATCGGTTTTTTAAAAATTTATTTTCAAAGGTCACGTTAGATGAAAATACTTGTAGTAGACGATGAAGATATTGTTTTGGATAGTTGCGAGGCAGTCCTTGAGGAAGAAAATTTTGAGGTTATGCTGGTTTCCAGTGCTGATGAGGCTTTAAACGCAATGAAGGATGGCAACATCGGTCTTTTGCTGATAGATGTCAAGATGCCAAAGCATGATGGTATGTATCTTATGAACGAGATTAAAAGTCAGTGGCCACAGGTACCTGTTATAGTAATGAGTGGTTATTACACAACAAAGACCATAAAAGACGCCATTAAGATGGGAGCAGCTACATTTATTGCAAAACCATTTGAGCCGGAAGAGCTTGTAAAAGCAATTTATAAGGTCATTAAAAAAGGAGGAAAATAATGAAAAAAACGACAGTATTAGTCATTGATGACGAGCAGATTGTTTTAGACAGTGTTAGCGCTATGTTAACTGATGAGGGTTATGAGGTTGATACAACCTTGAACTCAAGGGAGGGCCTTGATTGGGCCATAGAGAGACCCTATGATGTTTTGCTTACGGACATACGTATGCCGGATATAGGGGGCCTTCGGGTTCTGAGAGATGTTAAGAGGGTTAAACCATCTCTGCCTGTGTTGATAATTACCGGATATGCAACAGTAAAGCTTGCTGTGCAGGGAACAAAGCTTGGAGCAGCGGATATAGTTGAAAAGCCATTTGAACCTGAAGAATTATTAAAGGCCTTGTCAAGCGCACTTGGTAGTGTAAAAGATGTTGATGAGCAGTCATTAATTCATAAGGAAGAAATAAGCAAGGTATTAGAGCGGGCTGAGTCTGATGATGAATTTTTTGCCGGCCTTTTAGAAAATGCAGTTAAAGCATTAGATGAATATAATCTGACGAAACCAGAGAAGCTTGCTATTGTTACCGGTGATATAAAATGGATAGAGGATGAAATAGGCCGCCTTACAAGGGCTCAGAGGAGAATGCTTGTTTTTCTTAAGATCCAGAGTGTTTCATAGTTTAAAAGGATAATGCCAGGTTATTTTTTACGGCATAAAGAATAGGCGGTTAACGAAAATTCAGTGCACTTTAACATGTGAAAGATATGTTTTATTCAACAAGGTCCAAACTCATAGCAAGTTTTTTGGGGGTCTC
>JAGYMO010000094.1 GCA_018400255.1 Deltaproteobacteria bacterium | reverse complement strand
GAATCCCGCTTTCAGCGGGAAACCTTTTAACCTGTGAACGCTTACAGAATGATTTTCAATGTAACTATTATGATGAAGGCTTTAGAAAGATTTCATGGCCTACAATTTTTAGGCTATAAAGCGCTGGCTTCTATCTGGGTTTTTATATCTTTAAACCTGGGGTATTTTTTTTGCTTAAAAGTTTTCTGGCGGTATAGATTTATTTCAAGATCCTTTAAAGTTTCATAATATATCTATGTAGATCAATTTTTTGAAATTGTGGTTAATATATAAATAGTATTTGAAATTGCAAGATAGTAATGTATAATAAACAAGTATTGAGCATTTTTAACAATTAAAATAGAGGGAGGAAAGAATAATGAAGAGGAAAATACTTATAGGAACGATTATGATTTTTGCATGGGTTTCTCTTTTTTTAGTTCTCTCGTGTGCGAAGAAACAGGTGATGACAGAGGAGAAGATAACCGAAAAACCTGCCGTGGCAAAAGAGGTTGAAAAGAAGGCAGCCCCTACCGAAGAAGCTAAGAAAAAGGAAATGGAAGAGGCAGAAAAAATTAGACTTGAGCGCCTCAAAGAATTGGAGAAGGCTAAAAGAAGTGAAACTGAATCAGTGAAACGCTACCAGGAAAGAATGGCTTTAAATTTTGAGGCAGAGGCCGTTTATTTTGACTTTGACAGATCCATTATAAAACCAGAGTATGTTCCTGTTCTTAAGGATAAGGCAGATTACCTGCGAGATAACCCTAATGCTCGCATAAGGATCGAGGGTAATTGTGATGAGAGAGGCACTAACGAATACAACCTTGCCTTGGGCGAAAGAAGGGCCAATAGTGCAAAGAAGTTTCTCGTCTCTCTCGGTATTTCTCCTGAAAGAATAGACACTATCAGTTATGGCGAGGAAAGGCCCCTTGCTTTAGGCCATAACAAAGAGTCATGGGCCCAGAACAGACGTGATGATTTTGTAATAATTAATAGATAATTAAAAGAGCTTTATTTTAAAAATCGGTAAGGGGGTTAGAAATACAACAGCCATCTTGAAGAATTATGTTTTCCAAATATTTAAATGGAAAGATAATGTACTACATTAATTCTAACCCCTCATATAATTTTATTTAAATAAATAAATTAAGTAAGGTGAAGATTTAGCCACAATTTTACTGTGAATTTGAGGGCAAGGCAAAAAGGGACTGAAAGGTTTGAATAGAGCAGTATGTCAAGAGATGTTTCTGTAAGGGAAAAAGGCAGCCAAGTGTACCGGCATGATGAATTTAATTTAGGTAATTTCAAATTAAATTAATTTAAAGAGTGGATAAAAAACATGATCAAGCAATGTGTCAAGATTATACTATTTTTCTTATTGTCTGGCGGATTCATTTTATCATGTGCCTCTCAGGAAGATACCGTATATTTGAACAATAAGATAAATGCTATTCAAAGGCAAACTAAGAACGACAGAGTGGAATTAGAAACTACCATTGAAAACTTGAAGGAGTCACTCGCTGCCTCTGAAAATAAGTCACTGGAGTTAGAGAGAAAATTGAGAGAGGATCAAGAATCCATGCGTTTAAGCCTTACCCGGATCTTGACGGACATGGAAGAAATCAAGGAGGTTGTCCAGAATTTGACTGGCACGGTAGAAGAGAACAGGCACTTAATAAAAAGCGCTCTTGAGGTAGATATTACAAAAGAAGACTCAAAGTTATTTCAGATAAAAGAGCTCCTTCGTAAGGTGGAAGACTTACAATCAAGACTTTTGAACATTGAAAGTAGATCTGGTTCCGGTGTCTCACCAGGAAAAAAAGAGGCTGGATTAAAAAAACAGGCGACTCCAGATAAAAAACAGAAGGAGACAGGTTCAACTGGAAAAAAAGCCCAAACAGAGTCAGACATCTACAATGAGATGCTGGGTCATTATAAGAGTGGCTCCTATAAAAGGGCTTTAGAGGGATTTAAGGAATTTATTACGTTATATCCCAAATCGAGCCTTGCGGATAATGCAGCTTTTTGGATAGGAGAATGCTACAAAGGGCTGGAAAGCTACGAAGAGGCAATTTTAGCATATCAAAAGGTGATCGACGAATACCCAAAGGGCAATAAGGTTCCTGCAGCCATTCTTCAACAGGCAGTTTCATTTGAGAAAATAAATGATAATACAACAGCCAAATTACTGCTTAAAAAATTGATTAAAAATTTTCCGAACTCTAAAGAGGCCGAGATAGCCTCTCAAAAACTGAAATAAAAATCAACCCTGAATACTTATCTATAAAGCAAATATGGCTTTCTATATTCAAGAAAAAAATCCCCGTCCTTGGAACAGCTCTCTAAGATGTAATGCAGGCCGTTTTCTTCTTCTAATTTTATCCTTACCGAGGAATCACCAGTAATAATATCTACAGGCTGCCTATCTAAGACATATTCATACGGCGGCTTTCTCCACGAAAAATTACCTTTGTATAGTTCTATAATCCCTTTCAGGATAGCAAGTGATGTCTGGTATGGTCTGTAGATCTGGGGATTTAAGACATGGATCATAAAACCATGACAGAGTATTCCCTTCCATTTGTTAAATGTAGGCCGGAAGGAATAGCACTGGAGGAGGCATCCCTCTGTATATCCAGCATGTAGAGATTTTTTTAGATCCATTGGGTTAATGAATGGTGCCCCAAATAATTCAAAGGGCCTGCATGTCCCTCTTCCTTCAGATATATTTGTCCCCTCCCATATAACCTGACCCGGATAAACTAAGGCGGTCTCAAAAAGCGGCATATTTGGCGAGGGCATAATCCATCTAAGTCCAGTATCATTCCATAGCATTGACCTTTTCCAACCTAAAAGAGGAGCAACATTAATATCAATGTTTAACCCAAATGCATCTCTAAAAAGGTATGCTATCTCTGCTATAGTCATTCCATGGCGCATGGGGAGGCTGTAAGGCCCGACAAAAGAAAAAAACTCAGGCTGCAAGATATTTCCCTCAACAATTTCCCCTCCCAATGGATTAGGTCTGTCTAATACAAAAATGTCCTTGCCTCTTTCAGAACACGCTTTAAGGAAGTAAAGCATTGTAGAAATAAAGGTATATACCCTTGTCCCAACATCCTGCAGGTCAATAATAAGCAAGTCAATATCATCAAAAATATCAATTATTTTATCTATCCTGCTGCCGTATGCTGTGTAAACTGGTATATTTAAATCCTTATCCCAGTATTCATCAGTCTCGATCATGTTGTCCTGATCCTCTCCCCTGAATCCGTGTTGAGGACCAAATATAACTTTTAGTTGATCTGGAAGGAGATCGGATATTATTTCCCTTGCGCTTATTAGGTCTTGATTGACAGATGCCTGGTTGGCAAGCAGTCCCAGGCGTTTATTTTTTAGCCTCCTCCAGTATGCTTGGCCAAAATTATCAAGGCCTATGAAAACCTTTGCCATTGTTGCTCCAAGAATTTTGTGGGGTAAACATTTACCAGGTAACCCTCTAAACGAGATCGTAATATTTTACCCCGACCGCAGAAAGCCACGGCTTTAGCCGTGGATGAATGCGC
>JAGYMO010000093.1 GCA_018400255.1 Deltaproteobacteria bacterium | reverse complement strand
TAACAATGCTATTGCATATCTCCTTTTACTCTCTGCCCCCACCGAATATCCTAAGAAGCATCAAAAAGAGGTTGATGAAATCAAGATACAGGGAAAGCGCACCTAATATTGCCCCCTTCCTTATAACGGCAGTATCAAGCCCATCCGGCTGACTTAGGGCCATATTCTTTAATTTTTGTGTGTCATAGGCTGTCAGGCCTATAAAGACAAAGACACCTATATAGCTAATAATCATACTCATGGCACTGCTGCGGATAAATAGATTAACTAATGAGGCAATAATAATACCCATAAGGCCCATAATGAAGAAACTGCCTAGCGAGGTTAAATCCCTCTTGGTGGTCCACGCGTATATGCTTGTTGCCAGGAAGGTTCCTGAGCAGATAAAAAACGTGCTTACTATAGACGCCTTCGCGTAAGCAAGAAAGATGAACGAAAGGGTTACGCCATTGAGTGCAGAGTATATAACAAAAAGGGCAGTAGAGGTAGATGCGCTCATCCTGTTTACCCTGCTGCTTATGGTGAATACCAAGGCCAATTCGGCAATGATGAGACCAAAAAACAGAAAGCTGTTTCCGAATATCATTCTCATCATGGTTTCACTGTGAGATACATAAAAGGCAATAAATCCTGTAAGCGCAAGACCTATGCACATCCAGTTATAAACGCTCCTGACAAAATCGTTGACAACTACATCTGCCCTTGATTTTGTGTAAGAAATTGAGTCCATTATTTTAGACCTCCTGATTTTTCGATTTATTTTTTAATGTTTTGGGGAATTAATAACAATATGATAAGTCTTCATAATGAATATTTCAAGTCAATATTAAGCATAGATTATATGGAATGCTGTCTTAATTGGCTGCACGCCAATTTTTAGTGTCTATAATACACATAACACATTAGAAGAAGCCTTCACTCTTGTAATACATTCATACAATCATGGAAATGCTATAACAGCTAATCTCTTAAAGCAATAAATTTCGTGAATCTTTTTCCAAAATGACTTAGTGCATCAAATCAAATTCGATACAATGACCTCACTAAGTGTCATTTTTACTAATTGCAACGATATTTTTTATCCAGAGAAAAAATAGTGTTTTTTGGTTATGTTTCTTTTAAAAAAGCCTTCAATTAATTAACCTTAAAAAAGAGGATTTTTCCTTGACAAGTTATGGTCAGGATATTATAAACGCCACAGCCATGTTCAGACGTCAGCATAGCATAACTTACACAACTTTTTCAGTTTACTCTAACATTAAAGAAAACATTTCACTGTAAAGGTATAATCATAAAAAATATAGAACTTTTCAAGCCCTAAGAAAAAGCAATGATAAGATAAAGGGAGAAAATCGTGGCCAGCGAAAATATAATTACTATAAATGGAACCGAATATCCATTCGAGCCTAATGAAACTATACTTGAGGTAGCAGAAAGAAATAACATTTATATCCCGACCTTATGCCATATTAAGGGCTATACGCCCACAGGTGCATGTAGGATGTGTGTTGTCGAGGTTAAAGGGGCAAGAACGCTGTTGCCTGCCTGTGCCACACCCGCCGCCAGAAATATGGTAGTTGAAACGGAGTCTGAAAGGGTAGTAAAATCCAGAAAAATTAATATTGAGCTTCTTCTTTCATCTGGACACCACAATTGCCTTACCTGCGAGGCAAACGGCAACTGTCGCCTTCAGGACCTTGCATATAGATATCAGGTAGAGACTGTTCGATTTCCAGAAACTCCTTCCAAATATCCTGCGGAAACAAATAATGCCATGATCATAAGGGACTTTTCCAGATGCATAATGTGTGGTCGTTGTGTTCAGGCGTGCAATGAAGTCCAGGTAAACAGGGCTATTTCCTATGGTTATAGGGGGGCTGCATCGAAGATTGTGGCCATCGGAGATCTTCCTTTAAATGAATCAGATTGTGTGTTTTGTGGAGAATGCGTGCAGGCTTGCCCAGTAGGCGCCTTGATAGAAAAACCTCGACGATTTCAGGCGAGAAACTGGGAGGAAAGTGTAGTTAAGACTACATGCCCATATTGTGGGGTGGGTTGTCAGCTAGATCTCCACATAAAGGACAATAAAATAGTGAGGGTAACAGGCACAGAGGAAATTCCGCCTAATTATGGAAGCCTTTGCGTGAAGGGTCGGTTTGGATATGACTTTGTAAATGATTCTGAACGCCTCAGGGTACCCCTAATAAAGAAAGATGGCGAATTTAGGGAGGCCTCTTGGAATGATGCTCTTTCACTTGTGGCAAAAAGATTAGAGGATACAAAATCTAAAAATGGGCCTGACAGTATTTCAGTTTTTTCTTCCGCTAAGATAACAAATGAAGAAAATTATCTAGCCCAAAAATTTACCAGGGCTGTTATTGGCACAAACAACGTAGACCACTGTGCCAGGCTATGCCACGCATCAACAGTAGCCGGGCTTGCGCTTGCCTTTGGATCTGGAGCAATGACAAACCCTATAGCTGATATTAATAAATCAGAGGTCATCCTCGTAACCGGCTCCAATACTACTGAGGCCCATCCCGTTATATCATCATATATTAAACGCGCTGTTGAATCGGGCAGGGTTAAGCTCATAGTTATAGATCCTAGACGTATCGAATTAACCCGCTTTTCTACCATGTGGTTAAGGCAAACATTAGGGACAGATGTGGCATGGGCTAATGGCATGATGCATGTAATCATTAAAGAGGGACTTTATGATAAGGAGTATGTCGAAAGCCGGACAGAGGGGTTTGATGAGCTAAAAAAGATGGTTGAAAAATACAATCCGGAATATGTTTCCAACATTACGGGAATCCCAGCAGAAGAGATTATAAAGGCAGCCAGACTATATGGCAATGCGAAGCCTGCCTCTATATTTTTCGCTATGGGTATAACCCAGCACAGTACAGGCACTGATAATGTGAAGTCAATGGCAAACCTGGCAATGCTATGCGGAAATGTAGGTGTTCCAGGAGGAGGGGTTAATCCATTAAGGGGGCAGAATAATGTCCAGGGTGCTTGTGATCTTGGAGCACTCCCTAATGTTTATAGCGGCTACCAACAGGTTGCAAGCCCGGATGCCAGGGAAAAAATGGAAAAGGCATGGGGCGTTAAGAATCTCCCTGACAAACCTGGGCTTACTGTAACGGAAACGGTGGAGATGGCAGGAAAGGGCAAAGTAAAGGCATTGTATATTATAGGGGAAAATCCTTTAGTCTCAGACCCTGACCTTAATCATGCAGAAGAGTGCCTCAAAAAACTGGAATTTTTGGTAGTCCAGGATATCTTTATGAGCCCTACTGCGAAGCTCGCAGATGTTGTTTTGCCTTCAGCCTCTTTTGCAGAGAAGGATGGAACATTCACAAATACCGAGAGAAGGTCTCAAAGGGTTCGTAAGGCCGTTGATACACCGGGTGAGGCACGTCAGGATTGGGAGATTATATGTGACCTATCTTCAAGGATGGGATACCCAATGGCATACAATAGCCCAGAGGCTATAGCGGAGGAAATGAACAGCGTCACGCCGTCGTATGGAGGTATATCCTACAGAAGGTTAGAAAAAAAGGGGCTTCATTGGCCTTGTCCTACGGAAGATCATCCAGGGACACCCATATTACATGTAGGTCAGTTTACAAAGGGAAAGGGTTCATTTTATGCGTTGGAATATATTCCACCTGCAGAATTGCCAGACAAGGACTATCCTCTTTATCTAACTACAGGGCGCGTATTGTATCATTTTCATACTGGTACGATGACTATGCAATCCGAAGGCCTAAATGAGATGGTGCCGGAATGTTTCGTTGAAATTTCCCCGGAGGATGCCCTTGACTATAATGTAAAACAAGGTGGTATGTTAAGGGTAAAATCGAGAAGAGGGGAGATTGAGGCTAGGGCAAATATTTCTGACAAGTCGATAAAAGGCTCAATCTTTATCCCATTTCATTTTGCCGAGGCCGCAGCCAACAAACTAACTAACGCAGCGCTTGACCCAATTGCGAAGATACCGGAGTTTAAAGTTTGCGCAATAAGTATTGAGAATATATAGGTTTTAAGGAGAAACGGTATGCCAGATATAAATTCAGGCCCAAAAAAGGAAATTACTCCTGAAATGTGGGGGGAAGTAGATCAGATAATAGACAAATATAAGAATAAGCCAGGTTCCCTAATACCTGTTTTAGAGGAGTGTCAGTATGTGTGCGGATACCTTCCTATGGTTTTGCAGGAGAGGATATCCAAGGGTTTAAATATACCTGGAAGCACTGTTTACGGCGTGGTAACTTTCTACTCCTTTTTTACTATGGTTCCCAAGGGAAGGCACACTATTAAAATTTGCCTGGGGACCGCCTGTTATGTGCGGGGAGGAAAGGCAAATTTAGAGGTCATACAGAACCAGTTGGACATTGATGTAGGAGAGACAACAAATGATTTGAGGTTTTCTCTGGATTCAGTAAGGTGCCTTGGTGCATGTGGTTTGGCTCCAGTTATGGTTATCGACGAGGATGTACATGGATTAATGACAAAAGAGAAGACACTTGATGTTTTGGAAAAGTATAAGTAGGAGATTAGCAGATGTCAAAACTTGATCGGGATAAATTAAATGAAATAAGAGAAAGGGGTAAACATGCCTTTGATATCCGTTTGGGTAATGTACCGGTCACGCCTGATGGAGAAAAACATTTAATGATATGTGGTGGCACTGCGTGCCATGCGACCCATAGCAGAGAGGTTAAGAAGGCCCTTATACAAGAGATTCAGGACCATGGCATTTCTGATAGAGTCAAGATAATCGAGACGGGATGCAATGGTTTTTGCGCCCAAGGCCCTGTTATGACTGTTTATCCCGATGGCGTTTTTTATGTCAAGCTACAGCCAGAAGATGTAAAAGATATAATCGAGCAACATATTTTAGGTGGAAATCCGGTGGAAACGCTTTGTTACTTTGATGCTGTAAGTAACAGCCGAATCCCCCACACAAGAGATATACCATTCTTTGCCAACCAGCATATGCTTGTTCTTAGAAACCGAAGCCTCCTGGACCCTGAAAACATTGACGAGGCTATAGCCAGGGATGCTTATCAGGGTGCTGCCAAGGCCCTTTTCGATATGACTCCAGAGGATATTATCAATGAAATGAAGGCCTCGGGTCTCAGGGGAAGGGGAGGGGCGGGTTTCCCCACAGGCTTAAAATGGGAGTTTGCCAGTAGGGCTAAGGGCGACATTAAATATATCTTGTGTAATGCCGATGAAGGCGATCCTGGCGCTTTTATGGACAGAAGTGTTCTCGAGGCGGATCCAAATGCAGTTATTGAAGGGATGATTATTGCCGGCAAGGCAATAAATGCGCATACTGGATATATCTACTGCAGGGCCGAGTATCCATTGGCTATATCAAGGCTTGGCCTCGCTATAGAGCAGGCGAAAAATTATGGGCTATTAGGTGAGGATATCCTTGGAAGTGGCTTCAGTCTTAGCCTTGAAATTTACCAGGGCGCTGGAGCTTTTGTTTGCGGGGAAGAGACCGCCCTTATGACGTCTATAGAGGGAAAAAGGGGCATGCCAAGGCCAAGACCACCATTTCCTGCAAACCAGGGTTTATGGAAAAAACCGACCGTTTTGAATAATGTAGAAACACTAGCCAATGTTGCTCAAATTATCATTAACGGCGGTAAATGGTATGCTGATATTGGAACAGAGACAAGCAAGGGAACGAAGGTTTTTGCCATCTCGGGCAAGGTAAACAATATTGGTCTGGTAGAAATTCCTATGGGGACACCCTTGAAGGAAGTTATTTATGCCACTGGTGGTGGAATACCTGATGGCAAAAAGTTTAAGGCCGTCCAATTAGGAGGTCCTTCAGGCGGATGCATCCCATCTACTATGCTGGACACTGTAACCGATTACGAGGCCATAACCAGGGCAGGTGCAATTATGGGCTCCGGAGGGATGGTTGTATTAGATGAAGATAATTGCATGGTGGATGTAGCCCGGTTCTTTATGGAATTCTGTCAGGATGAGTCGTGTGGAAAATGTACTCCCGGCAGGGAAGGAACAAAGAGGATGCTGGATATACTCACCAGGATAACCGAAGGTAAGGGCAGAATGGAGGACATTGATATTCTGGAAGAGCTTGCCGAGATGGTTAAGGACTCGGCCTTATGCGGCTTGGGTCAAACTGCACCTAACCCTGTTTTATCTACATTAAAGTACTTCAGGGATGAATATGAGGATCACATTTTAGAACATCGGTGCAGGGCTGGTGTTTGCACTGCCTTGGTTAAGGCAAAATGTATAAATTCATGCCCTCTCGGACAAGAGGTGCCTGGCTATATATCCCTGGTGGCAGAGGAAAGATATGAGGATGCAATAAGGCTTATCAGGCAAACAAATCCAATGCCTGGGGTCCTTGGAAGGGTATGCGCGCATCCCTGCATGAATGTTTGTGTGAGAGGCCAAACTGATGAGCATATAAACATACCAAAGATAAAACGATATGCCGCTGATATGGCAAGAGAAAAGGGCATTAAAATCGAATTCAAAAAGGCGAAAGAAAAGGACGAAAAAATTGCCATAATAGGAGGCGGGCCCAGCGGGTTGTCAGCTGCCTACTACCTAAGCCTTATGGGATATAAACCCACCATATTTGAGTCTATGCCAAAGCTGGGTGGCATGCTTAGATATGGAATACCGGCCTATAGACTTCCTCGTGATGTTTTAGATGAGGAAATTGATTATATCTTGGAAACCGGAGTAGATGTAAAAACAGGTGTCAGTGTTGGAAAGGATATTTCCCTGGACGAGTTAACGAACAGCTATGACGCCGTATTTATTGGCATAGGGGCTCAAAAAAGCCAATCTATGGGTATCCCCGGAGAGGATTTAGAGGGTGTTTATGGTGGGGCAGAGTTTCTGCGTCAGGCAGAATTGCAAGAGACACCGCATATTGGTGAAAAGGTGGCAGTAGTAGGTGGCGGGAATACAGCTATTGATGTGGCTAGAACATGTAGAAGAATGGGGGCGGATGTTACCCTTTTATACAGAAGAGAGCAAAAGGATATGCCCGCTGACGAAGAAGAGATACAAGACGCCGTTGAGGAGGGCATTACCCTTAAAACGCTAATGATGCCTGAATCTATAATTAGGAACAACGGAGGACTTGTTTTTAAGGTTAATAGATGTGAGCCTAAGGATTACGACAGTAGTGGCCGGAGAAGGCCGGTACCGATTAAAGGGGAGATTATAGAGGAAAATTTTAATTCTATTTTTGCTGCTATTGGGCAGAAGTCTGAACTAAATCTTTCAGATAGGCTAGGGAACCAGAGGGGCAGAATTATTGCAGACAGGCTTTCACTTAAAACCAATCTTGACAATGTTTATGCCGGTGGTGATGTTGTTACAGGCCCTGCAATAGCCGTGGATGCCCTTGCCGCAGGGAAAAGAGCAGCCTTTGCTATTGATAAGGCTATCGCTGAAAAAACCGGCCAAAAGCCTTACAAGGAACAGTTTGATAACGTATACATAAGCATGAGACCCCCGGGTGAGACTATTAAGAATCCCATGGAAAGACCAGGGAAAAAGGCAATAGCAGAAAGAGTAAAAGATTTCTCAGAAGTAGAACTTACGTTTGATAACGAGAGCATTAAAAGAGAATGTAGCCGATGTTTACGGTGTGATATTAAAATTGACTAAGACCGAAGCAAGGAGGTTGTTATGTTTGAGATTGTTAACAGAATAGAAATGGCTGAAGGGACGGTAGTGCTGGATGAAATCATGGCACCGAAGATTGCCGGGAAGGCCAGACCAGGACAGTTCGTTGTTATAAGGGCAAATGAAACAGGCGAAAGAATACCCCTAACCATGGCAGAGACGGATAAGGAAAAAGGTACTATTACTATCATTTACCAGGTCGTAGGTAAATCTACCGCTCTTTTCAAATCCCTTAAGGAAGGAGATTTTTTTCTTGATATTATTGGTCCACTTGGGAGGCCAACTCATATAGAAAAGGTAGGAAAGGTCGTGTGTGTGGGCGGTGGTACAGGGATTGCCGTTATGCATCCTATTACAAGGGCGTACAAGGAAGCAGGCAATGAGGTAACGGCTATCATAGGTTCACGAACAAAGGACCTTTTAATCCTTGAGGATAAAATGCGAGAAGCCTCGCATACTTTATTGATTTGCACGGATGATGGTTCATATTGCCATCACGGTTTTGTAACAGATGAATTGAAAATAATTCTCGATAAAAAAGAGGCAGACCTTGTTGTTGCAATTGGACCTGTGCCAATGATGAAATTCACCTGTTCCATGACTAAGGAGTATGGAGTAAAAACAGTTGTCAGCCTTAATTCTATTATGGTTGACGGAACTGGTATGTGTGGATGCTGCAGGGTATCAGTTGCGGGTAATACGCGCTTTGCCTGTGTAGACGGTCCCGAGTTTGATGGGCACGAGGTAGATTTTGATGAATTGTCTAAAAGGCTGCAAGCCTATGTTGCAGATGAAAAGATTTCCTATGATGCATTTAAGGAGAGCTACCAATAGAAAGTCCGGGCATAGCATGTTTTATTTTACTGTTTTCAAGTTAATTCAGCATATAATTACGGAGGGGAATCGTTAAAATGGCGGAAAAACCCAAAAAAGAAAAAATACCCAGGCAGCCAATGCCTGAACAGGAACCAAAGGTTAGGGCAAGAAATTTTGATGAAGTGCCCTTAGGTTATTCAGAAGAGACTGCGATGAAGGAGGCCGGCCGGTGTCTGCAGTGCAAAAATCCAACGTGTGTAACAGGCTGCCCTGTGGAAATTAACATACCTGCCTTTATAACTAAAATAAAAGAAGGCGATTTTCAGGGCGCAATATCAAAGATTAAACAGACAAATGCTTTACCGGCAGTATGTGGCAGGGTCTGCCCCCAAGAACTTCAATGCGAGAACTCCTGTATCCTTGGTAGAAAAGGAGAACCTGTTGCCATTGGCAGGCTGGAAAGATTTTGCGCAGACTGGGAAAGGGCTCAAGGGGAGGTTACAATTCCGCCTATAGAGGCTTCGACCGGAAAGAAAATTGCCGTGGTTGGTTCTGGTCCATCAGGGCTAACTGTGGCCGGCGACCTTATTTTAAAAGGGCACGATGTCACTGTATTTGAGGCATTTCAGGTTCCAGGCGGTGTTCTGGTGTATGGTATTCCAGAATTTAGGCTGCCCAAGGCCATTGTGGCTGCAGAAGTGGATTATATGAAAAAACTTGGTGTTAAATTTGAGGTTGACACCGTTGTCGGCGCTACTGTATCAGTAGACGAGCTTTTTGAGGAGGGTTTTGATGCGGTTTATGTAGGCGTCGGTGCGGGGCTGCCGGTTTTTATGGGTATACCGGGTGAGAATTTAATCGGTATATACTCAGCAAATGAATACCTGACAAGAAGTAATCTAATGAAGGCCTATTTGTTCCCGGAATATGACACCCCAATTATTAAGGGGAAAAATGTCACAGTCTTTGGTGCAGGAAATGTGGCAATGGATTCCGCAAGAACGGCATTGCGCTTGGGTGCGGAGAAGGTGACGGTTGTTTACAGGCGTTCGAGACAGGAGATGCCTGCCAGAGGTGAAGAGATACATCATGCAGAGGAAGAAGGCGTTGAGTTTCTTCTTCTCGCAGCCCCCTTAGAGTTTATTGGAGACGAAAACGGTCGCTTAACAGGCGTAAGGTGTCAGAAAATGGAGTTAGGGGAGCCGGACGCATCTGGAAGAAGAAGACCTGTACCTATAGACAGCTCTGAGTTTGAAATCGCTTGTGATACCGCTGTGGTTGCCATAGGCGCGGGTGCAAATCCTCTTTTGACAAAGGCGACTGACGATATCCAGTTGAACAAAAGAGGGTATATAATAGCAGAGCCTGAAACAGGAAAAACAACAAAGAAGGCAGTCTGGGCCGGCGGCGATATAGTAACTGGACAGGCAACAGTTATACTTGCTATGGGCGCAGGCAGAGCAGTGGCTAATTCGATTCATAAATATTTGACTATTGGGTGGTAAAAACTATTAATTCCTTACCCTTGAATAATGTCGGCTGGCATTTGGAGCTGAACCTAAAATTATTCATAATCTCCCGCCGGGCGACACCAAGGGATGTCAAAGAAGTTCCGATCAAGGGCACCTTCACAATACATATTGCCTTGATGAGGTTTAGTTTCTCCCGTGATTATCGTTATATAAGTAATGTATGTCATACGGGATTTTTGGACTTTTCGGACAGGAGGCTCTCCCTTCCGGGACGGAGTCCCTTCGGGGCGGAGTTGAGCCGGAAGCCGGCAGTCGCTTCAGAAAATACACCGCCTTGTTTTCTCT
>JAGYMO010000092.1 GCA_018400255.1 Deltaproteobacteria bacterium | reverse complement strand
CCATAGATAGAAAACAAGCAGTGAGCTTTGTAAACGGCCTGGGTTTTGAGGAGGTGAAAGGTGAAACTACACATCACAGGGAATTGAGGGAGATACTTGGGGGTTTGTGCAGAAGATTATATACTATTTTTTACTAGGGTAAAAAATATTCTAAAGAAAGCAAATGGTTATAAAAAAGAGTAAATTAAATCTTGCCTTTTATAATTAATAATTAGTAAAATGATGTTAGGTTAAATTTAACCTATATGTATCTGGTTCGCTCCGCCAGGTACCAAAAGGCCAGGGGATTTTTCATGACTCCTCCCCCTGGCCTCCCCACAACAAATTAGCCGTGAGTCTTTGGTAAATCGTAATACTTCATTATATCATCTCTAAAAACCTACAATATGAGGCAATTATTTTTATTATATATTATATTATGATATATTATTGAATATATCAATACTTTTCTTAATTTATATATAATTTAGCACAAAAAAAAATAAAATGCAACATTTAAATGCATTAAATTATCCTTTTATACCTATTTTTTTGTAATATTTGCCTATATACTCGTGATTTCAAATAGTTATATTGAGCTGTGAGTACTTATTTTTTTTATTCAGGGATTTGCCGGTCTTTCTACGAGAAGGTATTTGTCCTTCGGAAGCCTGGAGAATATAACGGCGCCGGCGCATGGGGACACCAATTTTTTTGGGTAGTCATTACCAATTACCTGGAAGAGCTCCAGGCAACAAGAACATAGATTTGCGGATATATGAATAGAGTAAGGAATCCTTTGTCCCTTTTCCTCAATAAAGAACCGTGGCTTCATAAAGTTGGCGTGATTTGCTGTATGTGTAAGGAAAAGCTTATCCCAGTCAGCGTCTGATCCGCTTCTTCTTGCCCATCGAATCCAGATTCTTTTTTCCAGGTCTGATATGATATTCCAATCTTGAGGGATGAGGGGTTTGAATTCCTCGTCTCTTACCATCTCCTCCATCACCTCAACAGTGGCTAAAGCTGGAGGGGAAAAATCTGACTTTGTGATAATGGCCTCTTTATAGGATTCAAAACTGCTTAATTCAAGGGAGCTGATAATGAGGTATTGCCCATTTTTCTTTGATTCCCTATACCAGCTTCCCTGTCTGTGGCAGGTTCCATCCCAGACCTCCGGGTCTACACTAATTACCTTGCTTATCTCATCAAGGCCGGGGCACATAAGGGACTTTCCCTTTTTCACCTTTATTTTTCTCTTTATAAGCTCTTCTCTTAGCTCTTGCTCCCCTTCCTTGGGCAACCAGTATATATGTTTTATATATTTTTTTGGGGCCTTTATGATTAATCCTCCTGTTCAATATGCGTGAAATTAAAATAAGCTGAATTAGATACAAAGATGCTCGGTATCTGCTCAATAAATCGGGGGAACCCCCTCACCCTAACCCTCTCCCTCCAGGGGAGAGGGGATTAATTGAGTGAAATCATTTAAAAAACTCCCTCCCCCTTGATGGGGGAGGGTTGGGGTAGGGGTGAAATGCCCCGGTTTATTGAGCTATTACGATGCTCGCAGAGTTTTCATCATCCGTTTATCGCGCCAATCATGGTCATTATCTGTCCCTCGTCAAATCCGTTAAGATGAATAGCGCCTGATCTGCATGATGCCACACAAAGACCGCAGCCCTTACAGAGAACAGGGTTTACCTTTGCAATGCCTGTCTGTTCATCCAGTTCAGCGGCCCTGTAGGGACATACTGCCGCGCATACACCACAACTGCTGCAATAGAGAGGATTGACCACTGCCACTGTGCCACTGCTGTATATTGTCTTCTGTGCAAGGAGGGTGACTGCCCTGGATGCGGCGGCCTGGGCCTGGGCAATTGATTCATCTATAGGCTTTGGAGAATGCGCGAGGCCGCAGAAGAACACACCGTCTGTTGCGAAGTCCACGGGTCTGAGTTTTAC
>JAGYMO010000091.1 GCA_018400255.1 Deltaproteobacteria bacterium | reverse complement strand
TGTAATCCCTCAACGATAAAAACATCACAATTCTTTTGTAGCTCAAATATTTTGCTTGCTTTAAAGGCCTCCTCATACGATCTAAAGATACCAAATACGCTGGGACCACTGCCCGTCATCAGAGCGCTAAAGGCGCCCAGCTTTACCAGAGATATTTTGATTTCTTCAAGGAAAGGGTGCCTTTTAAAGGTTACCGACTCAAGGTCATTAGATAGCAAATCTGAATCCTCAAAAATCTTTTTTGAAAAACATGTTACTATATCTTGATTTTTTATTTTTGTCAAATCTAATTTGACATTTTTATATGCCCATGCGGTTGATACCATAAGCCTTGGGCTAACTATAATGTACCAGACATCTGGAAAGACATCTATTGGTTCAAGTATCTCTCCAATGCCTCTAGCTATGGCTGGTTTTTGCAACAAAAAAAAGGGGACATCAGCGCCTAAAGATAAGGCTATGCTTTTCAGTTCCTTTTTGGACAGGGGGTTTCCCCACAGTCTATTCAAGGCCTTCAATGTAGATGCCGCATCACTGCTTCCTCCTCCTAGGCCGGAAGAAATTGGTATTTTTTTGGATACTCTAATTCTAGCGCCTTTATTAATCCCTGTTTTTTCAAAAAAGCATAGAGCCGCCTTATAAACTAAATTTCCCTTTTTATCTTCCAACGACCTACCGCCCCAATATAGGTCCACACCGGAGTCAATTTTGTCTATTTTTAATATATCATAAAGGGATACAGGCGTGAAAACAGACAGTAGTTCGTGGTAACCATCCGGCCTTAGGCCGACGATATTTAAATATAAATTTAACTTTGCTGGGGCCAAAATTTCGATCGAGGCCCGCCCGGAGATGCTTAATCCATCATCTGTATATTCCCTAGTTAAATACATTATACTATTTATTTGCTTCAACAAAGCGCATACGCAGATCAAAGAGCATCTGTTCTATAAGCCTTTCCTCGTCTTCAGAAAGGTTACCCTTGGTTTTATCTTTCAGCATGCTTATAATGTCAATTGACTGTTTTGCCAGGTCCATATTTTTTCTTTTTTCTCCAGATACCGGGTCCGCAATCTCACCAAGGTGTAAAAGAACTGATGAGCTGAGGGAAAGGATGAATGAGGAAAAATCAACCTCTGGTAAAGCCCCAGTCGTTTTTTCTTTTTTTGCCTCTTTTTTTGGTTCCTCTTTTATGGTGTCCTCAGTATTTATTTTTGCATCTCCATGGCTGTCAAAAGTTCTTTTATCTTTTATAACAAATCCCTGTCCTTTAACTTCTTCAGGCATTTTTTCCTCCTTTATAAATGAAGGTTTTAAACTCGAATTCTATGATTTCACAAATTTCACTAACCTAACAAATCTTACTAAAATTAGTCAAAGAGGGCAAGAAAAATCAGGGGCATGTCTCTAAAATCAGGGTGGGTTAATTGTAATTGAGTAAATGGGTTAAGGGGAGTTTCAATTTTGGCTTTATGAACTCTGGGAAACAGTCATTTTATTGCACAAAGGCCGTTGATTAAAGATCCTATATTTTTAGAAATGAAACCTATTATTCTTTCCATTTCAGGATTACATGCATTATTGTATGCCTACATAATTTCTATTATTTATGAAAAATAAATGTGCAGATATGCCTGAGACCTAAAAACCCATATCAGATATAATGATTGACGCAGGGCAAAATTGATTTCTATTTTAATACTAGTAACCCTGGTAATGCACATCAAAAGAAATGATCTTGACATAAATATCGTGCTTAGTTTATTCTAAAAAATGGTTTGGATCTTTATTTACCTCACATACTTGATAAGTTGTGGTCATTGCCATATTTCAAATTCAGTGAGAAATATTCAGCCTCACCCTTCCGTTCGCATTTATAAGCAAACTGATTTATCCCTGAATGAAGTATGTGCAGCCTGTAGATAGTGTGAATAACTAAAATATTTAAGACACTAAGCGTATAAAATAGTATGTTTCCGTAAAATAGGGCCTTGTGCTTGTTTTTGTTTAAAGCGTATTACTGTTTTTTATAAATATTTTTTAATTGAATTTTATGGATAATGAAAAGACGTTTGAGTAAACAGATTAAAATAGGCAAGGTAGTTATAGGCGGGGATTCACCTGTGGCAGTCCAGTCTATGACATCTAAGCCAACAGAGGATGTAGATGCCACCGTTGGCCAAATTAACAGGCTAAGTGAAGCTGGATGCGAGATTGTTCGGGTAGCTGTGCCTGACGCTAAGGCGGCTGTGGCACTTAAGGAAATTATTTCACAAATTTCCATACCAATTATTGCGGATATTCATTTTGACTACAAGCTTGCCTTATTAGCCATAGAGAATGGTGTTAATGGGCTTCGACTTAATCCTGGAAACATTAGCGGAAAGAGGAAGATTAAAGAAATCGTTTCAGCAGCCCGATATCAAAATATCCCAATAAGAATAGGAGTTAATGCGGGATCGTTAGAGAAATCCATATTGGAAAAATATGCTCATCCGACGCCGGAGGCTATGGTTGAAAGCGCAATGTCGCACGTAAGGATCCTGGAGGACTTGAATTTTGATTTAATCAAGATTTCCCTTAAATCCTCGAATGTCAATCAAATGATAGCAGCTTACAGAATTTTAAGCAAAAAGGTTGATTATCCTTTACATGTAGGGGTGACCGAGGCTGGAACTTTGATATCAGGGACTGTGAAGAATTCAATTGGCATAGGAGTATTACTATCAGAGGGCATAGGTGATACAATAAGAGTTTCCCTGACCTATGATCCGGTTGAAGAGGTTAGGGTAGCCTATGAAATCCTAAGGGCATTGGGTTTGCGGCAAAGGGGCGTAGAAATAATATCATGTCCAACCTGTGGCAGATGCCAAATTAATCTCTTTAAACTGGTAGAAAAGGTTGAAAGTGCTCTCGGCACTATTTCGGTACCTCTTAAGGTAACTATTATGGGATGTGTTGTAAATGGACCGGGTGAGGCAAGGGAGGCTGATATTGGTATTGCCGGAGGGAACGGACAGGGTACACTGTTTAAGAAAGGGAAGGTTATCAAAAAGGTAGCTGAGTCGGAATTAGCAAATTCACTCATTGAAGAAATAAGGAAGATGGATAATTAGCATGGAAAAGATTTCGAGACGATATTCAGAGTTTTTTATACCTACGGTTAAAGAAATACCTGCCGATGCGGAACTTATAAGTCATCAGCTTATGTTACGGGCTGGAATGATCAGAAAATTGTCCGCAGGAATATACACATATCTCCCCTTTGGTCTCATGGCCATTAAAAAGTTAGAAAATATCGTAAGGGAAGAAATGAATAATGCAGGCGCTATTGAGCTTTTACTCCCAGGTGTTCAGCCTGGTGATTTATGGATGGAGAGTGGCCGATGGGATTATTATGGACCTGAGCTTTTGAGGTTTCGGGATAGGCATAATAGAGAATCATGCCTTGGACCAACTCATGAAGAGGTAATTACTGATCTTGTGAGAAGGGAAGTTCATTCCTATAAACAGTTGCCTGTTAACTTATATCAAATTCAGACAAAGTTCAGGGATGAAATTAGGCCTCGGTTTGGGGTTATGAGGGCCAGAGAGTTTATCATGAAAGACGCATACAGTTTTGATATAGACGAGGAAGGGGCAAACCTAAGTTATGAAAAGATGTATAACGCCTATGAATTGATTTTTAAAAGGTGCGGATTACAATTCCGTGCAGTTGAGGCGGACACAGGATCAATAGGGGGTAGTTTTTCTCATGAATTTATGGTCATATCCAGTAGTGGCGAGGATGATATTGTAAGCTGTCAGAGCTGCCAATATGCCTCTAATTTAGAAAAGGCAGAGGTATTAGAGGAGACGGAGAATAATTATTCAAATGAAGAGATAAAAGAATTAGAGGTCGTTCATACGCCAAACATAAGGACTATTGAGGATATAACTACGTTTTTATCCATAGGGGCGGAAATAGTGGTTAAAACTCTTATTTACGAAACAGAAAAAGGTCCAATAGCTGCGCTGGTAAGGGGAGACCATGAATTAAATGAAACCAAATTAAAAAATGTACTCCAGGCGCAGGAATTAGCAATGGCTGATCAAGATACTGTTTATAATGTTACTAATGCCCCTATAGGTTTTGCCGGCGCCGTAGGACTAAATGTAAAGATAGTGGCTGATTACGCAATTAAGGGTATGAAAAATATGATAATGGGCGCGAATGAAAAGGACAAGCACGTTCGCAATGTAAATGAGGGCCGCGATTTTCATGTGGATGAATATGCGGATTTAAGGATTATAAATGTATCTGATAAATGCCCTCGATGTGGTGGTAAATTAAATTTTAGCAAGGGTATTGAGGTTGGCCATGTCTTTAAATTGGGGACCAAATACAGCAAGGCCCTTAAGGCTAACTTCCTGGATAGCAATGGCAAGGAAAAACCAACTATTATGGGCTGCTATGGCATAGGTATAGGTAGAACAATCGCCGCTTCCATAGAACAAAGCCATGATGATAACGGCATTATTTTTCCCATTTCTATCTCGCCTTTTGAAGTGATACTATTGCCCCTTGAAATGTATGATCCAAATGTTACAGAGGTAGCGGAAAAGTTGTACCAAAATTTAAATAGCTTAGGAGTGACCGTTTTTTTTGATGATAGAGACGAGAGAGCAGGCTTCAAACTGAAGGATGCAGATCTTCTCGGGATACCTGTGAGGGCCACTGTAAGTTTAAAAACGCTTAAAAGAGACTCTATAGAAATAAAGTTGCGATCTGACAAGGATCTCAAATTAATGCCTGTAGGGAAAGCTCCTGAGGCAATAAAAACAATCGTTCAAGGCCTCTATGATTCGCTTAAATGACATAACTTCAATAATTCTCTCCTACAACCCAAACGCAAATATAAATCTTATTGAGAAGGCATATGTTTTTTCTGCCAAGGTTCATAAAGGACAGGTACGATTGTCTGGAGAACCTTATCTGTCCCACCCTTTAGAGGTATCCGGAATTCTTGCCAGCATGAAAACTGATGAAATCACTGTAGTATCCGGGCTTCTTCATGACACAGTTGAAGATACATTAACGGAACTCTCGGAAATTGAATATCTGTTTGGCAAAGAGGTTGCTAGAATAGTAGATGGTGTTACAAAAATAAGTAAAATAAAATTTGTTAGCAAAGAGGAGCAACAGGCAGAGAATATAAGAAAAATGATTCTGGCGATGGCTACAGACATCAGAGTGCTTCTTGTGAAATTGGCAGATAGATTGCATAATATGCAAACCCTCGGATATCAACCCTCTGAAAAGCAAGAAAAAATTGCGAGAGAAACCCTTGACATTTATGCGCCGCTCGCTGGAAGGATGGGAATATTTTGGATGAAGTCCAGGCTGGAAGACCTTTCCCTTTATTATCTTGAGCCAAAAATATATTCGGACATACGATTAGGCATTGCCCAGAGGCACGAGGGGCAGGAACGATTTATTAAGGAAATACGAGATATTTTGTCTGAAAAATTAAAGGAGGTCGGAATCAATGCGACTATAAAAGGGAGGCATAAGCATTTCTATAGCATCTATCAAAAGATGATGGATCAAAATTTAAATATAAATCAGGTATATGATATCATAGCATTTAGAATAATAGTCAGCACCGTAAAGGAGTGCTATGAGACATTAGGGCTGATTCATTCATTATGGAAGCCAGTGTCAGGTCGATTTAAGGATTATATATCCTTGCCCAAGGCAAATATGTATCAATCTTTGCATACGTCTTTGATTACCTCGCTTGGGGAGAGAATGGAGATACAAATACGGACTTGGGATATGGACAAGATAGCGGAAGAGGGCATTGCAGCGCACTGGATGTACAAAGAGGGAAAATTTCCAGAAAAAGGGTCAACCAGCCAATATGCCTGGATTGGAAAATTGCTGGAATGGCAAAAAAGTCTTGTCGACCCACGGGAGTTCTTAGAAACAGTTAAACTGGATCTTTTTAGCAGCGAGGTATACGTTTTTACACCCAAGGGTGAGGTTAAAGAGTTTCCAAAGGATGCAACACCTGTAGATTTTGCCTACAGTATACATTCAGAGATTGGCGACAGATGCGTAGGCGCCAAGGTGAATGAAAGGATAGTTCCCCTAAATTATCGCCTTAAAAACGGCGATGTAGTCCAGATAATAACCTCTAAAAACAGTAATCCCAGTAGAGACTGGCTTAGTTTTGTTAAAACATCTACCGCGAGGACGAGGATTAGACAATGGATAAAAAAGGAAGAAAGAGAAGAGAGCATAGCCATTGGCAAAAATATTTTGGAAAAGGATTTAAGAAAATATCATATTAACGTATTAAAACAGCCCAATAATGAACAATTGTTGGATGTCGCAAACAAATTTTCGCTAAAGACCGTGGATGATTTAATGGCCAGTATTGGTTATGGAAAAATATCATCTAAACAGATACTAAACAGACTGTTGGATAGAGAAGAGGTTGAGGGAGAAAAACAGGAAGGACTCGTCCAAAAGATAGTACATAAGATACAAAGAAAAAGGGAACATAAGGGGATTACAATAAAAGGAATGAGCGATATGCTCATTCGCTTCGGAAAGTGCTGCAGTCCATTACCAGGAGAGGAAATTGTTGGTTATATCACTCGTGGCAGGGGAATAACCATACATCAAAAAGATTGTAGTTATATAAAAGGGGCTGACCCAGACAGATTAATTGATGCGGAATGGGAGACTTCAGAGGGCATAACGTATGTAGCGAGATTAAGAATTACTAACATCTCAAAAAAGGGGATGCTGGCCGATGTAAGCGCAATATTTTCGCAAAACGAGGCAAACATTATTGACGCAGACGTCCATACTACTATCGATAAGAAGGCTATATCTTCTTTCACTATTGAAGTTGCTGACTATAATCAATTGAAGAATATTATTTCACGAATAAAGAGTATTAAAGAAGTTTTAAAGGTGGAAAGGATGTGAGCATAGATCAAGAAACATGCTTTAAAGGTTAAAAAGAGATTATAAAGCTCGCAGCCCCCTTATTCAATAGCCTGTTTTTAGGTTAGGCAAGGATTTATCCACTGATAACAATGGTAGGCCAAAATTTTTAAATTAAAAAATGGCTTACATAAAAATAAGACAATCTCAAAGGCAAAAACAATTTTCCTTCCAGGGGTAAAATGTGTTTTATCCTTCATTAAATCCAAAATTATTGAGTTTCTTTTATCGTGTTATCATAGTTAGCTAATCTTATCCCTAACTTATATATAAACCGGACCTCAGGCACCTTGTGCATACCCTTATTTTTTTTGTTTGGCCTCCTATTTTAACACGTACCGTTTGAAGATTTACATTCCAACGCTTTTTTGTTTTATTATGGGCATGACTAATATTATTGCCTACAATTGGTTTTTTCCCACAAATTTCACATACCTTAGACATTTTCTATTTCCCTATTTTTATTTTATTAGTAGTTCATTTTCTAAACAGCCATTGGCGTCAAATTTATAATGCCCATGCATTTGAAAATGCAAAGGAATTAACCTTTATTTATGAGCCAATGCTTTATCCAATGCCTAATATCACATTTCAATAATAGCTTAAGGGCATGGCTATAAAAAGTCAGGAGACCAATGGAAAATCAAATCTCTTCCTTATAATTAAATAAAACCAAATTGTCAATAGCATCATAAAAATGAAAAGGCTGTTAAATGGACTATATATTCACAACAAGGTTATTTTTTTCTTTTAATCCATTAGAATCGAAAATTTCACCAAAAGGATCTGCAAAGAGCTGCTATATTACCACTTAACCGCCTCATTCACCTTTAATAGCTCAGATATCAATATATCTACCTCGTTTGTTATTAAATCATATGCGTTGCTCAACGGGGGACTAAAGATAGTCTCGTACTGAGATATTCTCCCAAAGGGTATTTCCTCGCCGATCATGAGTATAATGCGTTCACCTATCCTGCTTATTTCCCTCGGGCCGATCATCTGAGCACCAACTAGCGTCTGTTTATCTTTGTCTGCAACGAGCTTAACCCAGAAATCCTCTCCATTGAACATTTTTCTCCTGGTGGTTCCTTTACGCATGGCTGTTAACGTAGAAATACCCTCGTTTTTTGCCGTCTTTTCTGTCATTCCCACAGATACAACAGTTGCATCAAAAACCTCTGCACCAAAGGTATCTAAAGAACCAAGAAAGGGAATGGTGTTTCCGAAATGGATATTTCGGCCTATCACCCTCCCGTTTCTGTTAGAGTGGGTTGCAAGTGCAGTAATGGTCTTTTTCCCGCTAACCATGTGCCATCCTTCAATACAGTCGCCTGCTGCATATATTGATGGATCGCTGGTTTGCAAGTATTTATTTACCTTGATACCTCCGGTTTTGCCGAGTTCCAATCCTGCCTTTTTTGCTAAATCCACATTTGGTTCGACACCCTTTGCAACAAATACCCAATCTACATCAAGGGTCTTATTGTTTGAAAGAAAGAGCTTGATATCCTTTTCGTTAGATTCTGCCTTTAAAACGGATGAAGAAAAATACAAATCTACACCTCTATCTTGAATAACAGGGACAAGTTTTGTGGCCATATCATTATCAAGTTGTTGTGAAAAAAGGCGATCAGAGGAAATCACCACAGAAACGGATGGATAACCATTCTCTATTAATGTATCTGCCATTTCTAAACTTATTATGCCGCCACCAAGGATTACGGCGCGTTTTCCTTGAGCTATTATACCCTTTAGGCTTTCGGCATACTTAAGCTCTGTGGTCAGGTAGTGAACCCTATCACCTTTAAGTCCTGGTATAGGCGTAATTTTATTATTGGCTCCCGTATTTATGAGTAAAATATCGTAAGGGACTGCCTCACCATCTATAAAGACGATTTTCTTTTCCCTATCTATGGATTCAGCATTTCTCTGAGTATGGAGGCCTATTTGCTTTTTTTTAAACCAAGGCGGCGGTGCATAAAACATATCCTCAAAATCGAGCATATTCCTGAGTACAAATGGCTGCTCGCAAGGTGTATAGGCTGTTTTTTCTCTTCTTGTGTAAATATCAATTTGGGCGTTGTTACCTAGAATTCTAAGGGTGTTAGCACCAACTATACATGCGCCTCCCCCGCCAATCATGACAATTTTCATTTTATTTCCCTTTTTGAGTTGCCTTTATTTTTCTTTCAGGGTTAAGATATACTCCATTCTTTTATTGATGCAAGAAAAAAATGGAGGTGGCTTGCCGTTAGAATTTAATTCCCTTAACCATGGGCAAATAGCGTTTGGCTTCTTTAATATAGAAACAGATCTTCTACTGATGGAGCACTATTTCTTTTTTTCTCCTCAGTTTTCTACTATGGTAGAGGAGATAGCCAATAGTTTACCTGATCAACCCGGAAAAATTAGCTTAGAGGCCTATATTATAGATAGCGCAATGTCCGTGGGAAATCTTATGGGTGCAATCAGAGGTGTCGATTTACATGGTTTTATTGGTGAGGTGTATACAAAATTTCCCTTTCCAGAAAATTCTGAACAATTCAAGCAGAAGCCATATGGTGCGAAGAACAGGGATTATATAGAGGCATTATTGAAAGAATGGGCTTTCCCTATTGTTTTGCCGGTGCTTGTTGGCTCTGAGAAACCTGATATCATGATAGGTGAATTTCTTTTCAGCAAGAAGGGATTTTATGATTTAATCGCATATGTCTGGCAGGGTGGTATGCCGGGCTGGGAGGCTGGAGTTAGACCGGAGTATGTCTCGAAAATGAAAGAAATTATCGATGAAAGCACGTCTCCTCTTCTAAGTGAATTTAAACTCTAAGGTCATACTCAAGACAGAATCTTTGAAGTTATTCTACCGCAAAAAAATTATCAGGGTTTAGTTTTACTATGAAATCTGGTGATATTTTTATGTTGTTGTCTTTTAGCAATTTTAAAAACAGCCCTTCTTGGGTTGGCTGCAGCTGAATTATTAATTTAAAAAGGTCATCAAGATCGCTGCATGGAAAAGGTATTCCTCTTTCATTGACTTTATTTATATGCCTGTGAGAAAGGGCAGAGAACCATATTTCTACTTGAAACTCGTTTGCCATTTCTTTAAATTTTTCAAATATATTTCTGCCTGATCCTTCAAAATCAAAACCATCAATAATAACTGTATCAGGCGTAAAGCTAATATTTTCTGCCAGATTTTTCAGGTTTTCACTTAGCTTATCAATCCCAAAGCTTTCCTTCAAGTATGCTAATATAATTTTATTTTTATCCAAGAAATCCTTTGCTTCTTGTTCGTTTTCTAAATCCAGGTAATTAAAGACATCAACGTATATAAAATTGTAGTATGAGATCACCTTTTCTGGTGTGTCCTTTAATGAAACATGAATAACCTTTCCTTTTCTAAATAACCTATCAAGGGCAACATGTATTAGGCATGAGGTCTTGCCTACGCCTGCTCTTGATATTACCACACCTAAATTACCTTTTCCTAATTCCTTATGATTCGATTTTTCCAATATTTTTAGAGGACTTATATTTAAATATTTTTCCATTTTCACCCCTCGTTTGTTTATACTTTTTTGTGTTTTGCTATGAGTTCGTCTTCTAATGACTTGGGTACTTTCAAATACTTAGTGAATTCCATTGTGAACTCTGCCTTTCCTTGAGTCAAAGATCTTAAAACTGTAGCGTATCCGAACATCTCTGCCAGTGGAACCTCTGCCTCGACAGCGGTAAAAATGCCATCTTCTGCTGAGCTAATAATAGTGCCCCTCCTTTGATTAATAGAAGACATAACACTTCCTTGAAACTCTGAAGGACACTCGATGGATATCTTCATGATCGGCTCTAATATTATTGGCTTTGCCTTAAAATAGGCCTGCTTAAAAGCACCAATAGCAGCCTGGGAAAAGGCCTTCTCAGAGGAGTCTACAGGATGATACTGCCCATCATTTACAGTAATTTTAATCCCAAGCACGGGGAATCCTATAAGGATACCTTTTTTAAGACATGATTGAAAACCCTTATCAACAGCAGGAACATACTCCGTTGGTATTACGCCACCTTTTATTTGATTTATAAACTCATAGTGACCTTCTTCCAATGGTTCCATAAAACCAGCTACTTTACCATATTGGCCGGCTCCACCAGTCTGCTTTTTGTGTACATAATTGAATTCCGCCTTCCCTGATATTGTTTCACGGTAGGCAACCTGCGGAATCCCCGTCTCTACTTGCGCTCCAAATTCCCTTTTCATTCTTTCAACATATATTTCGAGATGCAATTCACCCATGCCGGATATAATAGTTTGCCCGGATTCTTCATCGACCCGGGACGTAAAGGTCGGATCTTCTCGAACAAACCTGTTTAAGGCCTTTGCGACATTATTGTTTGATTTATTGTCCTTGGTCGAGATTTTAAGGGAAATTACAGGCTCTGGTATAACCATCGATTTCAAGGCGTAGTTCAGGGAACCATCAGTGAAGGTATCTCCCGAAAAACAATCAACCCCAAAGAGGGCTACAATATCCCCTGCGCTAGCCTTTGATATTTCTTCCATCTCATCTGCATGCATTTTTGCAAGCCTTCCCACCTTAATCTTGTTTTTGTTCCTTGTGTTCATTATGGTATCACCCTTTTCAATAGACCCTTGATATATCCTAAGATATGTTAGTTGCCCGTAAGGGCTTATCTCCAATTTAAATGCAAGGGCTACTAATGGTGCGTTAGATTCGGAAGTAAGGGATATTATTTTTTCTTCTTGGTCTATGTCGAAGGCTGTGTTTTCTACATCTATTGGCGATGGCATATAATGTATAATACCATCTAATAAAGGTTGAACCCCTATATTTTTATAAGCTGAGCCAATAAAAACAGGTGTTAATTCTCTTGCAATGGTACCCTTTCTTATGGCCTCATGTATCAAATCCTCAGTCACTCTATCTTCAAGAATTGCCTCTGTTAATTCATCAGAGAACATCGCCGCAGCATCCAGTAATTCCTCCCGTTTTTCCATGGCCTCATTAACAAGAGAAGGGGGGATGCTTTCAATCTTGATATCTTCACCAAAGGGTTCTTCAAAATAAAAGGCCTTCATGCTGATTAGATCTATGACACCGGAGAAATTTCCCTCCAGGCCAATAGGTGTTTGCATTAGAATAGCATTATGGTTCAGTCTTTTTCGCAACTGGTCTACAACTCGATAAGGGTCGCTGCCCGCCCGGTCGCATTTGTTTATAAAAGCCATTCTCGGGATATGGTTTCTATTCATTTGGCGATCTACTGTGATGGACTGAGATTGAACCCCTCCTACAGCACAGAGTACTAAAATCGAGCCATCTAGAACCCTTAAGGCACGCTCGACTTCTATGGTGAAGTCAACATGACCTGGCGTATCAATTATATTAATATTGTGTTCTTTCCATTGGCAGTAGGTTGCAGCAGAAGAAATCGTGATACCTCTCTCCTTTTCAAGCTCCATTGAATCCATCTTCGCGCCGATTCCATCCTTTCCCCTGACCTCATGAACGGCGAATATCCTTTTTGTGTAGAAAAGGATCCTTTCTGTTAGGGTAGTTTTGCCTGAATCAATATGAGCGCTTATACCTATATTTCGTAAGTATTTAGTATCACTAACCATTAACATCTCCTTATGTTCAAATATATAACTTTTTCTCTGTTTAAACAGCTACAAGAAGTGTAAGAGTAAAAACTGATCTTCATATACCTTATCGCCTAACATAGCAAGAAAGAATTTATATTTTTTTAAAGTGTAGTAAAAAAGTTATATATCTTTTATGCTATCATATAAAAGCAACAATAGTAAGGGCTGTCTAAATTTTATACTATTCGCAGGCCATTCAATATAATTAAATAATGTAGGAATTTTGGATTTTTCTTTTTTTGTATTATTTTTAGACACCACAGAAAGGTTCACTGATAAAGAATGCTTAAAGCGATTTGTCCGTTTCCTTGACTTTTTTGGTTTTGCCTTGACTGGCAGATACAATTAGATTAAACATAGTCATTTAAAAATAGGAAGGGATGTTTTTATTATGGATGAATCGAGCAGGCTGATTACGGAAATAAAGGAAAGGGTTAAGAGTTTACGGGAAAAGGGTATCAATCTTTACCCTTCAGGATTTAAAAGGGATACAACAGCAGAGGATATCGTTAATCGTTTCGGAGAAATGGGCCATGACGAGCTCGAAAATATTACCGATAGATTTACCGTATCTGGAAGGGTTATGTCCATAAGAAGCTTTGGCAAGGCCGCATTTATAAAGATCAAGGATGGCACAGGCAGTCTGCAGGCTTATATAAGAAAGGATAGGATTGGGGATGATAATTTTTCAATCTTTAATCTCATAGATATTGGCGACCATGTTGGGGTTTCAGGGACTGTTTTTAGGACCAAGACTGATGAATTAACTATTCTGGCAGACTCTATTGCAATTCTTTCAAAGTCTCAGCGACCGCTGCCGGAAAAATATCACGGGTTACTAGATATAGAGGCACGATATCGTCAACGGTATCTTGATTTGATAGTAAATGACGATGTGAGGGAAACCTTTATTCTGAGAAGTAATATATTAAAAAGCATTCGCGAGTTCTTTTATAGCCAGGGGTATATGGAGGTGGAGACCCCAATGATGCAAACAATTCCAGGAGGGGCTACAGCTAGGCCATTTAAGACCTATCATAATGCATTGGATATGGATTTGTATCTTAGGGTGGCACCTGAGTTATTCCTGAAAAGATTGGTGGTTGGGGGATTTGAAAAGATCTTTGAATTGAATAGAAATTTTAGAAATGAAGGCATATCGACAAACCATAATCCAGAGTTTACAATGCTTGAATTTTACACAGCCTATTCGACCTATGAAGATATGATGGATCTGACAGAGGATCTGATAATTAATTTGGTCAAAAAGCTTTTTAACAGTCTGACAATAACATATCAGGAGGACACGCTGGATTTTTCAACCCCCTGGAAGAGAATGTCATTGGTTGATTCCCTCAAGGACATTGGTGGGGTTCCGGAAGAGATACTTTCTGACAGTAAAAGATTGCAGGCTTTTGCCAGTAGTAAGGGGGTTGAGTTAGAGAATTCTAGCGAGATTGGAAAGATATTGTTTGAGCTCTTTGAACATTTGGTTGAACCGAAATTAATTCAACCTACCTTTATTATTAAGTATCCCATAGAGGTTAGCCCTCTTTCTAGGAGAAGTGATAAAGAACCGGGTATTGCCGAAAGATTTGAATTATTTGTAGCTGGTAAAGAAATAGCAAATGGTTTTTCTGAGCTTAATGACCCCGATGACCAGCGGGATAGATTTCTAAGGCAAGTATCTTTGAGAGAATCTGGTGATGAAGAGGCCCTTTTTATGGATAAGGATTATATTAGGGCCCTTGAATATGGTCTTCCGCCAACAGC
>JAGYMO010000090.1 GCA_018400255.1 Deltaproteobacteria bacterium | reverse complement strand
CAATTATTACTACAAAGCCCTCATGCTGTTAAGTGCAATAAAATGAGAGTGAAAACTGAGAAACCGGGTTCATGAAGTCCGCACCCCATGGTAATGATGGAGTACTTTTGGGGCAGAGAAACGATCATTCACCACAGAGAGCCGTAGAGCGCACAGAGATTTTATTCGTTGTGCCCATCGGACTCCCCCGATGGGCACAACACCAACTGCCCTCAAGGGCACTCATAGAGGGGGCGAAGGGAGATCTCTTTTCGAACAGGCGCAACTCATTGAGCCCTTGTATAATATCTCCTATACATACATGCTGTTTTATAAAAATTTATCTGAAGGTTCTAAACTCTGAATAAAGGAGCGAAGTCGCCTATCTTAACGGGTTACCTTGCAATCACGCTTAGGCTTCCAACCTGGATGTGTGGAGCATACAGGGAGCCTCCAACCCACTCCCCTTTATCACCAATTGCAACTATATCATTAAGGGCATCATATGTGTTGCCTGCGAGCATAACATCTTTTACCCTTCCTGTTATTTCGCCATTTTCTATTTTGTATCCCAATAAAATATTTACAGAGAATTCACCGCTAACTGGGTTGCCCTGGCCTAATCCTAAAACGCTATGAACCAGCAGGCCCTCTTTAACATTCTTGACCATCTCGTTAAAAGGAATTGACCCTTCTTTAACGATAAGGTTAGTAGGGGTGCAGCCTGCTCCATTGCCTGTTGTTTTCTTTCCTGCCCTGCCTGCTGTATCAAGATCGTAGAGGAAATTTTTTAAAACTCCAGATTCAATTATAGGAGTGACTTGATGGGGCACACCCTCTCCATCGTAGACGCTACTGCTTGCCGCATAATCTATAAGGGCATTATCAGTAATAGAAAATTTTTCGTCCGCAATCTTTTTCCCTATCTTATTAGAAATTGGCGAAGAGCCGAGAAAGGCATTTTTTCCATCAAATCCCAGGCTAAGGCCTAACAGAAGAACGTTTAGACCCTCGGGTGTAAATATAACCGGCATTTCGCCTGATTTGACAGGGGCAATGACCTCTGCCATCTTAAATAAATCAACGGCCTTTTTTGCTATATCTATGTGATCAATTTCACGCTTTTTCCATTCCGCGGAATGACCCGCCCAAAGTATATCCGTTCCCCTTATCCATTGACCATCAACCCAAATGCTATAACTTGTTGCATCATAGCTATATTCAGTCCCTGCAGAGTTCGAGAACTGAAAATTGTTGACATTTTTGTTTGCTCCAGCGTTGATAGTAATATCCTTATTATATTTTTTTACCAGTGAAATCATCTCTTCGCCGAGATTCACCATTTCTTCTGTCTCTAAAGATTCCACTTCGGTATCATATACCGTAACTTCAGTGCCTTGTTTAAACCCTGGGAACTCGAAATGGGCTGGACTGCCAAATTCTGCAGACTCAAGGGCCCTTTCTACAATTCCATTTGTATCTTCTATATCTGTCGTAAATGAGGAACCAATTTTACCGTTTACAATAACCTTTAGGCTTATACCGGTATTTTGTGAGGATTTAACGGATTTAAGTCTATCGTTTTCGAAAGAGACATTTGTGCTCTCGCTTCTACCCAGGGCTGCCTGTGCTCCTTGGGCCTTTTTCATGGATTTTTCTATTAGTTGATTTACAATCATGCTTGCCTACCTCCTACTACTACATTTTGAACACGCACATATGGCCCACCAAAACCTACGGGCAGGGGGGATTGTCCATCTTTTCCGCAGCCGCCGCCTGCAGGGGGGCATTCTACCGTGTCTCCAACCATATCAATATTCATCAATGTTTCAAATACGTTTCCAGTCAAAACTACATCCCTCACTAGCTCTGCTATTTTACCATCCCTTATCATATAGCCATAGGCAGCACTAAAGGTAAACATCTCCATGGATGTTTGGCCCCCAACCATGTCCACGGCATATAACCCATGCTTTATATCCTTTAACATATCATCCAATTTTGATTTGCCTTTATCGATACAGGTATTTGTCATACGCACAATTGGTTGGTATTGGTAGCTAATGGCCCTGGCATTTCCGGTAGGTTGTTCTCCCATTTTAGCCGCAGTTTCACGGGAATGCAATCTTCCTGTTAAGATACCATTTTTAATAAGGTAATTCTTTTTGGTTTTAACACCTTCATCATCATATTTATGCGTTCCTCTAAGTCCAGGCATGGTTCCGTCATCAATGATATTTAATATATCCGGGCCCATTCGTTTTCCCAGCACCATTAGATCTTTCATGCGCTTGTTTTCATATACCATATCTGCTTCACTGAGATGTCCAAATGCTTCGTGGGCAAAGACCCCGGCAAGCTTGGGGTTAATTATAACAGTATACTTGCCGCCATTAACAGGTGGTGCCGAGAGGAGCTCCACAGCCCGCCTTGCAGCATTTTCAGCCTTTTCATGCAGGCCTTCAATGATGCTAAAGCCTGAGCCTCCGGCTATGCTTTCAAACCCTCTCTGAACATTATCTCCTTCTCTAGCGGTGGCTAAAAGACTAACACCGGCATCAGGGCGTTCATCTTCAATATATGTGCCCTCAGAGTTGCCATAATATATTTTTCGGAATGTATCATTATAAGCAGTTGATGATGTAGCAATCTTTTCACTGTAGGTCAAAATAATCTTGTTATATTCTTCAATTACAGATTTTTTATCCGACAGGGAAATTTCTCTGAAATCTTTATCAAAAGAGGTAGCTATTTCATCAACAACTGGATCTACTTCAGCGAACTGACTGTGTTCCTTTCCAACTAATTTTGCAGATCTGTAGGCCTCCCTCACTCTTTTTTCTAGGTTATTTAAGTCATTGAAAATGGCATAACCCCATCCCCCTTTAAAAAGGGCCCTTACTATTCCTCCGACCGTCTTGGATGATCCAATACTATCCAGGTCTTTACCCCGAAAATTAATCCAGGAGGAAATGACACTTTCGATCCTTATCTCTGTGTATTCTGCCTCACTTTTTCTCAAGGCCTGTTCAATGCGTTCTTTCATAATAATTACTCCCCATAAAATAATTGATGCTCAGAGGCAAACAGGATTAATTTACTTGACATAGGCAAACAAAATTTAACATATTTGATGACAATCCATCAAACACAGACAAAAGAGAATGTGAAAACTATCATTTACACCCATTTGAGAAAGTATCCTCTTGAATTTAAGAAATATTCAGCCTGATAGTGGAAAGCCGCATCCTTTTTGCGGTTACCTTGGATGCAGGTACATCTAAAACTGTTTAACCCTGTGAACTTAACGTTTTATTTAATATAAAATTAAGAAAAACATTTAATTGTTTGGAGATACACTATGGCAGATTTCATGGAAATTATCAAGGGAAGAAGAGGAGTAAGACGCTATAAAGATTTGGACGTCAGCAAGGATGATCTTGATACGATACTTGAGGCGATAAGGTGGTCACCTTCCTGGTCCAATACTCAATGCTGGGAGGTCATTGTTATAAAAAATTTGGAAACAAGGCAAGATATTCAGGGGGCGTTACAGGGGTTTGAAGCAACTGCGACAAACCCTGCGAGAGAGGCATTGGTTCAGGCCCCTGTCTTGATCGCCATATGCGGTAGACTTGGAACGTCCGGTCATTATAACGGAAAACCTACGACAAAATTTGGTGACTGGTTTATGTTTGACCTTGGTATTTGCACACAAAGCTTATGCCTTACAGCGCATAACCTTAATCTGGCAACAGTAATTGTGGGTCTATTTGACCACGATAAGGTTAAGAAAATATTAAGCGTGCCCGATGGATATGAAGTGGTAGCGCTCGTACCATTGGGCTATCCAGCAAAAGAGGCAAGGCCGCCTAAACGCAAAGAGATAAGTGAGTTTGTTCATTACGATAGATTTTGATGCCCTTACAATGATTAGAAGTTGAAACGAGAAGGCTTTAACTCTTAGGCTGAAAAGGTTTCAGAATGGTGGGTTGATAATTTATGGCATAAATCAGGAAAAATTTTTAAACCTGAGATGCTTCAATCTTTTTTCTAAAATCTTCTGCTAACTTCAATGGGTTATTGGTTTTGTATAAATTTTCAAGACCGGGTACGTTTTTCCATCTTCTGTGCAACCAGAACCATTCTTGAGGGTATTTCTTAATATAGCTTTCAAATATTTCATTTAACATACGTGCATTCTTCTTAAGATCCAGGGCTTCATCTTTGGTGTGGATAAACCTTGGCGGCTCATTTATTTCTATCCTGTAGCTTAAAGGCCCTTTTCTTATAACAAATGTAGGCAGTACCGCAGCCCCCGTGCGTCTCTGCAATAGTGGTGCCGTTATATGTGTTTGTGAGGGGATGCCGAAAAGGTCAACAGAAACACCATGTCTATGTTGTTTTGGCCCACCCGCCTTCTGGTCTGCAAGAGTTACTGTGACAAAATTTTTTAAAAGAAGTTCTCTTATTTTATTTAAGGCCCCTTTTGGTCTTATGATTTTAGCATCGTGAGTTTTTAAAAGGGATTTTACAAAATTTTCGAGATAGGGATTGTCTAACTTTCTTATGATAACCGCCTTTGGGGGTAAGTTTAAATAGCACGCGTATCGGATAAGCGGAAAATTTCCAAAATGGCCCATTACTGCTATAGTGCCCTTGCCCCTTTTTATGGCTTGCATGAGATGGTCCAGGCCCCTGATATCTAAAAATTTACGATAATTTTCGGCGGTAACTATCTTATTAAGTTTTAATAGATCGATAATATTCATGGCTAAGTATTCGCAGCTTTCTCTTCCAAGGGCTTCTGTCTTTCTATTGTCTATAGCCTTGCCGAAAACTAAAGAGATATTGGCCCTGATTATTCTTTGGTGATGTCTGTCAACATAATAAAATATCCTGCCGATGATTCGGCCAAGCGCAGTCCCAGTCGATGTGGGTATAATGCATATGACCATCATAAATAATCGGAAGATCATATATATAAAAAAATCCATAAAAATACATCCTTTTCGATACAATATTACTGGTAGTATTTACCAGTTAAATACTACCAGGTCAATATTGAACAAGCAGGCACAGCAATTCTTTTTCTTATGACAAAACATAAAGCAAATGCCTGTTTAGTTCGATAATTACAGGCGTGATGGTTGTTAGTTAATTCAATTTCTAAGAAAATGTTTCACTTTTGGCTTGTAAAGGTTCAAGGAATACAGATAATGAGAAGCAAAGTATCTTTAAAGAGAATATATTTTGGATAAACAAGTTTATAAGGCAAATGCCCTCCTGTTGATTACAGCTTTAATCTGGGGAACTGCCTTTGTTGCCCAGAGGGTGGGAATGAACTATTTAGGGCCACTCACCTTTAACGGTCTGAGATTTGCCTTGGGCGCTATGGTTTTACTTCCCCTTGCGATAATGCAGAAGAAACCCCGGGCTGAGGAACGGGGAGGTAAAATCACCTCTGTGGTAAGCCTCCCTGCAATTGCTGGTGGAATATTAGCAGGACTGGCACTGTTTTCCGGTGCAACACTTCAGCAAATTGGTCTTATTTATACTACAGCTGGAAAGGCAGGGTTTATAACAGGGCTTTATGTCATTATCGTTCCTATTATGGGGCTGTTTTTGGGGCATCGCCCTAGCTGGGGGGGATGGATTGGTGCATCTCTTGCTTCTATCGGCTTGTACCTTTTAAGCATAACAGAGACCTTCACATTCGCACCTGGTGACCTATGGGAATTGTTTGGAGCATTTTTTTGGGCGGCCCACATCATTATTCTTAACTACATTTCACCTAAGGCCAATGCAATTGTGCTGGCATCTATTCAGTATACTGTGGTTTCTTTTTTAAGCCTTTTTATTGGATTTTTTACCGAGAGCTTTACCCTTGCTTGCCTTTACGATGCATTTATACCTATCCTTTATTTAGGGATTTTTTCCGTGGGCATTGCATACACGTTGCAGGTTGTCGCGCAAAGATATGCCCCGCCGACACATGTTGCTATTATCTTAAGTCTTGAGACGGTGTTTGCTGCCTTGGCAGGATGGATTATACTGGGTGAGATTCTTTCACCCCGTAATTTGGTTGGATGTGCTTTAATGCTGGCTGGTATGATAGCAGCACAGGTACGGTAGGGCACTAATTTCCAAGGGATAATGGAGCAGTGAGTCTGATTTGTTTGTTGAAATTTGTAGGGATGGCTTTAATTGATGATAAAAAATAACATTATATCATGCGATGTGCTGATTATAGGTGGAGGGGGAGCTGGAATACGAGCTGCTATTGCTGCGAGAGAAAAGGGCGCGGATGTTTTTATTGTATCTAAATCTCGAATTGGATATGGAAACAATACGTTCATCTCCAAGGGGGTTTTCGCTGCAGCCACCGGCTGGAGCAATTCTTTTGACAGCCCACAGGCGCATACAAAAGACACTATTGAAGGGGGCCGCTATATAAACGATAAGAGACTTGTCGGAAAAGTGACGGAGGGATCCCCTAAACAGATAGATTTTTTAGAGGCATGCGGGGTTAAATTTTCAAGAAAGGATGGTAAGATAAGAGTAACGCATACCCCCGGGCACAGCTATCCAAGACATGTGGCAGGAGAACACCATACAGGAAGAGACTTGATCATTCCATTAAGGGATTATGCAATCAAGACTGGAGTGCGTTTTGGGGAAGGCGTATTTATAACGAGACTTTTCACCTCAGAAGATCATATTGCAGCGGCAGCAGGTATTGATTATAAGGGAAATTTTTTGTCAATTACAGCAAATAGCATTGTAATTGCTACAGGGGGTTTTGCCCCGATATATCTTCACAACAATAATGCGTCAGGCATGACAGGGGATGGGCTTGCGCTGGCCTTTAATCTTGGATTGTCAATCAAGGATATGGAGTTCGTTCAATTTTATCCTACAGCACTGGGTAAGAGGGGGAATAGATTACTGCTTTATGAGGCAATTATATTTGATGCTGGGGCAGTTCTGAAAAATTCTATCGGCGATGATCTATTAGTGAAATATGGACTATGCGACCCGTTACGGATGACAAGGGATAGGCTGTCAAGATCGATTATGAAGGAAATCCTTGACGGAAGGAGTATTTCAAACGGTGTTTTGCTTGATCTTAGCACAATTAAAGAGGCTGATTTAAAGAGGGTTACATCCTTTTTGCCTTCAATGAAAAATGGTTACAAAGATGGCCTTATTGTCTCCCCCACTGCGCATTTTACAATGGGGGGCATTGTGATAAATGAAGAGGCGGAAACCACTGTGCAAGGACTATTTGCCGCAGGGGAGATATGCTCCGGGGTACACGGCGCCAATCGCCTGGGTGGTAATGCCTTGGCGGAGGTTTTTGTCTTAGGGGTCGTAGCCGGTGAAAATGCTGCAAAAACGGCCTTAAAGGTTAAAAGACCAAAATTTCCGGAGAAGGAGCTGCTCAAAGAAGAGCGTAGGATTGAGGCATCATATTTTAACGGACATAGAGATACAAAGGACCTGCGGCTATCGCTTAAGGAGATAATGTGGGGAAACGTGGGGATTATAAGAAATAAGAAAGGTATGGAAAGGGCGTTGAATACAATAAAAGAGCTAAATTCATGCGTTCCTGACCTTTATGTTAGAGATAGAAGTGCGTTGATAAAGTCCCTTGAGTTGAAAAACATGCTTCTTATTAGTGAAATGGTATGTAGGGCGGCTTTGGTTAGAAAAGAGAGTAGAGGGGCGCACTATAGAGAGGACTATCCAAAAGAAGACAATGATAATTGGCTTAAAAATATATTTATACGCAAGGAGGGATCTGGTATGAAGCTCGAGGTTGTGCCTATTTAGGTCTCAAAATTCTTATATACGGTTTCTATAAAGATCGCTGGAAGGCATAAAGGAAGCTGGCTTGTTTTAGCAACAAGATACATGGTGATTTTTAACCCTGTAAAACAGCATAGAGTTTTTAGCTTGACCGATTTAATATCAAAATGGTAAAGGAAAATAAAAATCTGATACTATAAATAGCTAAAATTTAAAGGATAGGAGTTGTTATGGATTTTTCACTCTCAATGGAGCATGATATATTAAGAAAGTCGGTACGAGATTTTGCTGAGAAGGAAATTAAACCTGTGGCCAGAGAATTGGATGATAAGGAGGAATTTTCTTATGATACAATGAAGGCAATGGCAGACCTTGGCCTATTTGGTATGTTTGTAAGTGATAAATACGGTGGTCAGGGCATGGATTACGTGTCATACATTATTGCTACTGAGGAAATTGCAAGGATTGATGGCTCTCATGCTGCCACAGTTGCGGCAGGTAACTCTCTTGGCATTGGACCTCTTTATTATTATGGAAATGAGGATCAAAAAAACAAATACCTCCCAAAGGCCTGCAGAGGCGAGAGTCTTTGGGCTTTTGGGTTAACAGAACCCAACGCGGGATCGGATGCCGGACACAGTCAAACTACCGCAGAACTTATAGGGGATGAGTGGGTGATAAATGGAAGCAAGATATTCATAACAAACGCATCCACTGATATTAGCGAGGGAATTATTGCCCTTTGCAAAACAGGAAATAGAGAAAATGGCCATCCGGAACTTACCTCTATCATTGTTGAGAAGGGTACCCCAGGGCTTGAAACCAGGGTTATGCATGGAAAGCTTATGTGGCGTGCGTCAAATACGAGCGAAATTTATTTTGAAGACTGTCGTGTACCGAAAGAAAACCTTCTTGGCCCAGTAGGTAATGGCTTCCACCAAATGCTTGCGACACTTGACGGGGGCAGGCTTTCCATAGGAGCAATGGGCTTAGGGGGGGCCCAAGGTGCCTATGATTTGGCCATAAAATATGCCAAGGAAAGAACACAGTTCGGAAAAACGATCTCTTCCTTTCAGGTCAATGCCTTTAAATTGGCAGACATGGCTACAGAAATTGAATGCGCTAGACTTATTCTCTATAAGGCCTGCTGGCTAAGAGATAACGAGAAGCCGTTTGGAAAATATGCTGCCATGGCCAAACTATATTGTTCTGAGGTTATGGGTAGATGCGTAGACCACGCAGTGCAACTCCATGGTGGGTATGGATTAATGAAAGAGTATGATGTTGAAAGATTTTATAGAGACCATAAGTTATTAGAGATTGGAGAAGGAACCAGTGAGGTTCAGAGAATAGTAATCTCCCGCTTAATAAACGCTGTTTAATCATATGTTTAAAAAAATCCTTGGTAAGGATATTGCCGGTTACATCAGCCCTCATAAAAGGTTGATAACGCTGGCAATAATCCTGACCGCCCTGTCTTCCCTTCTTATTATTATACCTGTATACCTCCTTCAGCCCTTTGTAGATGAGGGCATGAAAATGACGAATGATCCTGTTGACTGGAAAATACCCTGGATTACGTTTCAATATCCGCTTTCATTTAAAAGAACAGAGTTAGTTCTCGTTAGCCATATAACACCAAATGGTCTACTTGTTATCCTCACCGCTGTTGCCTTCATCTCTGTTGTCCTTAAATCAGCTACTATCTATTTCGGGGAGCTGGCCGCAGTAGCGTTTTCAAATCGATCCATCAGGGAGCTCAGGGTTGAGCTGGCTCAGAAATTCATTTCCCTACCGTTGTCCTTCTATCATAAACGTAAAATTGGAGAGCTCATTGCAAGGGCTACCGCGGACCTTACAGTTATGCAGGCCAATATAGGCAATGTTATAATAGGGCTTATAAGGCAGCCTTTGACGACAATTGTATTTCTTATCTATCTCTTTTTTATGAACTGGAGGTTGACGTTAATCACCATTATTGTAGCACCTATTATTGTGAGCCTGATTAGGATATTTGGGCGAAAGATTAAAAAGCATTCAGCCAGGGTACAAGATGCAACGGCGGAGGTAACATCAAGCTACCAGGAGATTCTCTTATTACTTAAGGTAATTAAGGGATTCTGCATGGGCCAATATGAATCCAGGAAATTTAGATCCCTTGCTGAAAATCTGTACAAAAAAGTTATGCACTGGAATAGATATAGACTGGGCATGGGACCTATGATGGATTCCACACTTTTTTTAATGCTTCCCCTAATTTTAATAATAGGAAAGGTTTACTTCAATCATACTTTAGGTGAGATTGTTGCTATGCTCTACGCCTATGCAGCGGCCTATAAACCCATAAAGGAACTTGCCAGGATAAATAACAATTTAAAGACCCTTCAAGGAGCAACGACAAGGCTTTTCGACATTATGGGTACAGTGCCCAGTATACAGGATAAGCCAAAAGCAAGGCCTATCCCGAAATTCAAGAATACTATCGAATTCTCTCACGTCAGTTTTGGTTATAGGCCGGACAAAATGGTTTTAACTGACATATCCTTTAAAGTTCATACAGGGGAGACAGTTGCCTTCGTAGGCCCAACAGGGGCGGGTAAGAGCACCCTTTTAGACCTGCTCCCAAGATTCTATGATGTGAATGAAGGCTCTATAATCATAGACGGAATAGACATCAGAGATGCGACTATTGAATCAGTTAGAGATCAAATTAGTATCGTAGGCCAGGAAAGCTTACTGTTTCACGATACCATAGCCAATAACATAAACTACAACAAAGGGAATTACACAAGAGAGGACATTGAAAACGCAGCAAAGCTTGCTCAAGCTCACAATTTTATTATAACCCTTCCAGATGGATATGAAACAATTGTGGGAGACAGGGGAGCGCTCCTATCCGGAGGTCAGAGACAACGAATTGCTATAGCCCGGGCCATACTCAAAGATCCTGCGATCATGATTCTTGATGAACCCGCATCTGCCCTTGACCCTGAGAGTGAATTGCTTATACAGGATGCATTGGAAAATTTTTTTAATAAAAAAACTATATTAATTATTTCCCATCGCCTCAATACTATCAAAAAATCCCATAAGATCTATGTCATAGATGAGGGAAGAATTGTAGAATCGGGAACGCACGATGAACTTCTTAGGGCAAGCGGAAAATATAAAAACCTTTATGGCATCCAGTTCAGGACATAATCCGAGAGTTACCTTATAGAGGATGGGAAATAATATGAAGGATTAAAAAAGAATTAACCTGTGAGAAATTTTCCTATATATTTCGGCGAAATAATTAAGGCTAAATTTCTTAAGAGAGAAAACAGGTTCATCGTCACATGTTCAATCCATCACAATAAAACAATCAAGGCACACTTACCAAACCCTGGAAGACTCTGGGAATTACTTTTACCAAACAGTACCCTCTTTATTAGCCTGTGCAGAATGAGGAACACTACCTCCTATGCCGCACGGAAAACACAATACACTGTTCTAGCTGTTCAGAAAGATAGCTCTATTGTTTTCCTTCACACCCAACTAACAAACAAAGTGGCCAAATATCTAATAGAGGAAAAATTACTACCCCCTCTAACGGATGCAGATATAGTAAAAGAGGAGATCTCACGAGGCAATAGCAGGTTTGATTTTCTCTTGAATGAAAACCAACAGGATCACTATTTAGAGGTAAAATCATGTACCCTGTTTGGAAACGACGTGGCAATGTTTCCTGATGCCATTACTGAGAGAGGGAAAAAACATATACTTGAACTTGCTCAAATGGGTAAAAATGGGGTCAAATGCTCCATACTTTTTCTTGTGCATTGCCTTGATGTAAAATGGTTTATGCCGGACTTTCATACTGATTATGATTTCAGCATAGCCCTGATCAAATCAAGAAATTATTTAAATATTGCTGCCGTGGCAATAGGGTGGAATCCTGATTTAACTATCAGCGAGACAATAAAACCATTGGAGATTCCATGGGGACATATAGAAAAAGAGGCAAAGGACAAGGGAAGTTATCTCTTGATCTTACGTGTAGATAAAAAAAGGCGCATTACTATTGGCAAATTAGGCCAATTGGAGTTTAATAAAGGATGCTATATATATGTTGGTTCAGCTATGAACAGCCTACGTTCAAGGATTGAAAGGCATGTGAGAAAGAGGAAAAAGGTGTACTGGCATATTGATTATCTTTTGAATAACGTGGAGAAAATAATCCCTATTCCGATCAGGTCCTCGAAAAGAATAGAATGTGAAATCGCAACGGCCTTGTCCACTATAATGAACCAAAGTCATCCTGGCTTTGGCTCCTCAGATTGTCGCTGCCCAACCCATTTATTTTATACGAGAGATAATCCGCTTGACATGAAGTCATTTCATGCCGTTCTGCAGGGATTTAGAATGGGCCATCCCTGAAAGGAATAATTGTATGCATTTAGATTATTGGTAGCCGTTCACGGCTTGAAACTTGAAATTTGAAAATAGAAATTGGGAGA
>JAGYMO010000089.1 GCA_018400255.1 Deltaproteobacteria bacterium | reverse complement strand
ATTCATCCACGGCTAAAGCCGTGGCTTTCTGCGGTCGGGGTAAAGTTCATCAAATGTGAAGTACTTTGAGCAAAAGCCATGCCATTACTTTTATATTTATAAAAGATATGGAAATTCAGGTAGATAGATTAGATGCAATCAATTTAATAAAACTGCAAAACGACATATTTGTAGTATTTACTTAGACAGGGCACAAAAATGTTACTTTATTACTATCTCATTTATATAGAAATTCGTATTTTTTCAATACTTTTCAGGGAGGGAAAACGATATATGGAGAATAGTGGGTAGCAGATCCAGTTATTTTTTGAAGCAAATCTACAGAGAGGCAAAAGCTTAGCAGAAGGCAGCTTTTTCAGCGGTATCTCCTGTAATCTAATCCATATTTCTTGACCTTGTAGGCAAACTTTCGTTCAGTTATTCGTAGCATCTTTGCTGCACTAACCATATTACCATGAGTATTTTTCATGGCATCGATAATCATTTCTCTTTCTAAATTACCCACGGAATCTTCGAGAGATAAAACAGGAAGGGTGTCTGATTCTTCCCCAGTCTGAAGAGAGGGCGGCAAGTGATAGCTGTGAATCACACTCTCTTCACAAACGAGGACAGCCCGTTCAATGCAGTTTTCAAGTTCTCTTACATTACCCGGCCAGTGGTATTGCATGAGCATATCAATGGCCGGGGTAGATAATCGCCGAATATCCTTTTTATTCTCATTTGCGTATTTCTCTAAAAAGTGATCCGCCAGGAGAAGTATGTCTGTTTTCCTCTCCTTTAGAGGTGGGATATAAATGGGAAATACATTTACCCTGTAATAGAGGTCGCTTCTAAATGTTCCCTTCTCTAAAGCCTCCTCCAGGTTTTTGTTAGTTGCTGCAATAACCCTGATGTTGGCCTTAATCGTATGATAACCGCCAACCCTCTCAAATTCTCTTTCTTGAAGTACTCGAAGTAACTTAGCCTGAACATCCATGTCAATAGAACCTACCTCATCAAGGAAAATAGTTCCTTTATTGGCTATCTCAAACTTCCCTGGTTTTTGTCGTATTGCACCGGTAAAGGCACCCTTTTCGTGTCCAAAAAGCTCACTTTCAACCAGGTTTGAAGGAATGGCCGAGCAATTAACCTTTACAAAGGGTTGGCTGGACCTCAGGCTCTTATAATGGATAGCATTAGCAACAAGCTCCTTACCTGTGCCGCTTTCACCTCTTATTAATACAGTGGCATTACTTTTACATACCTGGGAGATCATCTGGAACACCTCTCTCATTTTGTTGCTATTTCCGATAATGTTTGCCACGCTATATTTTTCAGATAGCTCCTTCCTCAACCTCTGGTTTTCTTCTCGTAATCTTTCCTTTTCGAGCTGGTTTCGTTCAAGGTTAATAACATGCTGCGCAATCATTGTTGCGATGATGGAGAGAAATTTTACTCCCTCATCCAGTGGATATAGCTCATCATAAGGTCGGTCAACGCTTAAAGAACCTATAACCTGCTTCCCCTTTTTAATAGGCACACACATAAAGGATATTTCCTGGTCTTTAACTTCCCTTCTCGTTGCAGTCCTGTCTAAAAACATAGGTTCCTGGCTTATCTTTGGAACCAGGAATGGCTCGCCACTCTTTATTACCCTGCCTGTGATGCCCTCACCTAATTTATAGGTACCCCTTTCCATAGCAACCATGGACATGCCATGGGCTACCTCTATGCTGATTTCGTTCCGAAGTAAGTTTAAAATAGTAACAGTCCCTCTGGCCATGTCCATAGAAATAGATAGAATATCCAGCACATTATAGAGGGAATTCTTCAGGTTTTTGCCCTCATTAAGTGCCTTGCTAATTTCATAGAGAACGCTGACTTCTTCTTCTTTTTTCATGATATTTTGTTTTTAAATTATGCCTTTTTAGGTAACCCTAAATAATAATTCGTATCCGCAATTTAAAACTGCGGAAATAATAAGATTGCATTTTAAAAGATGCTCAAACGTTTATTTATCTGATAAAATACCACAAAGTGATCAGCCCGATAAAGCTTCTTTTTT
>JAGYMO010000088.1 GCA_018400255.1 Deltaproteobacteria bacterium | reverse complement strand
CCCATTTGTCTTTTCCTGTATACTTTATATCACTAAGATTTATGTCTGGAGGGAGTATCTTAAGGCCCATACGCCGCGCCTCTGAGATATAGGCGAGTGTAGTATAATATCCGCCCTGATTAGAGATTACTGATGCCATAAATTCAGCCGGATAGTGGGCTCGTAGAAAGGCGCTTTTATAGGCTACCAGTGTGTAACTGGCGGAATGTGACTTACAGAAGCTATAGCCCTCAAAGGAGGTTATCATCATCCAGATATCATTAATAACCTTATTACCCACCCCTTTGATGTGTGCCCCCTTTGAAAATTTTAGATAAAAATCCTTTAATGTTTCATGTTTGCTTTTTTTAGAAACTATTTTTCTCAGGGTGTCAGACTCTTCAATGGAAAATCCGGCCATGGCAATGGCAACCTGGCTTATTTGCTCTTGAAACACAATTACCCCCAGGGTTTCCTCAAGGATTGATTTTAGAAGCGGATGTATGTGTTCCCAGGGTTGTCCATTAAGCCTTGAAATCCATGTTTGGATTACCCCCCTTGAGGCCGGCCTGATAATAGAGGTTATTATCACATTTATATTGAAATGATCGTTATTTTCATACTCATCAAAGGAGAGGCAGCTTGCTGCCTGAGATAATACCTGCCTGGTAGCAGGGCTTTCAAAGTAAAATACACCAATCGTGTCTCCCTTATAAAAAATTTTAATAGTTTCTCTGTCTGCCAGGGGGTCAAGACTGGCGTATTCTATCTTTATGCCATAATTTTTATGGATACGTTCAAGGCAATCCCTGATTACAGACAGGCTTCGATTCCCTAAAAGATCTATCTTCACAAGGCCTGCCTCCCCTGCGGAGTCCTTTTCCCACTGCAGGACCTGGATGCCCTTTGGGGATATCTCTACAGGACAATAATCCCGTATCCTTCCAGGGACCACTACTACACCACCACAATGGGTGGATAGACAATGAAATTTCCCCTTCAGCCTATCTGCCGTGGTTAAAATCTTGTTCCATGGATTCTCTAAATTTTTATGGGAAAGGTTTTTGTCAAGAAACCTTTCCCTCCTGATTCTTTTTGTATTCTTATTTATTTCATCCTCAGGGAGACCAAACACCCTCGCTGTTTCATGTATAGCCAACCGTAGGCCGAAGGAGTTGTGGTTGGAAACCATGGCCACAGAGCTGTTGCCGTATTTGGAAAATACATAATCAAGTATTTTATCTCGTTCATCCCATGGAAAATCAAGGTCGATATCAGGGGGATCAGTCCTTGCCGGGTTCAGGAAACGTTCAAACGAAAGATTATGTTTTATTGGATCAACATGGGTAATTCCAAGGGCATATGAAATGATTGATGCAGCGCCGCTGCCTCGACCGCATGATAATGTAGATTGACCCGCAATATCGGAAACTATCAGAAAATAATGAGCAAACCCCATATCTTGAATGATCTTTAATTCATGGTCCAGTCTTGACTGAATCTCCGGGGTGATTTTTCCATATCTTCGCAGGCATCCGCTGGTAGATTTTTCCTTTAGAGTAAAGAAGGCATCTTTATTGGAGAGATCTTCCCTGAATACAGGGAATATGGTCCTGGAAAAATCCCAGTTGGTCTTACACCTTTTTAATATCTCTACGGTATTACGTATTGCCTGGGGCGCGTGGGGAAATTGGCAGATCATATCTTTGGGGGACTTCAGGCTGTTTTCCGTAAGGCAGGTATCATGCCTCTGGAGACTGGACAGCCTTTTTTTAAGGGAGATGGCGCGGAGTATACGGTGGAGATAGAACTGGTCTGGAGAGGCTAAATAGACCCTGTTGGTGGCAACCGGCGGGATACCGCTTGCCCTGGAAAAGGCATAGGCCCTGTGCATCATGAAACAGGGCGAAAGTTCTACAAATAGATCCTGGTGTTTTTCCCCCTTAAAGGATTTCAGGAGATCAATATCATCGGAAATTATAATAAGGCCTTTTGCCCTTTTCTTGAGAGATTTGATGAGATTGAAGCCCTGGTCACAGGTGCGGTCAGAGATTATGCGGCATATATTAGCATAACCAAATCCATCCTTAACCAAAAGGATGGCCCTGTTGTCTTTTGTAACGATCTCACTTCCTACTATGGGCTGAATATTATATTTCTCCGCCGTATCTATAAAATCGATCATGCCATAAAGCCCATTAGTATCGGTAAGCGCAAGGCCTCTCATTCCGTAATCTTGAGCCTTTCCGCACAGTTCTTCAACCGTGGCTATTCCCCACCCTTTTGAATAATGAGAGTGAACATTTAGGTGAACGAAATCCATCTTTACGCTGCCCTTATCTTCTAAATGGCATGGCCGAATGAAATTGCCGTATCTCCAAATCTATCCCTTATCGTGTCAATAGCCCGAATTATCTTTGTCTTTTTATCTAAGGCATTTCCATGGGGGGACAGAAAACACAGCTGGCGAGGTTCAGGACAAAGCTGCTCGAAAGAAAGCCTTATAGACCTCAGCCTTACCCTGCGTTTATAAACCCTGGCAAATAATCTTTTGATGGAAGGGTAAAAATCAAATTCCCAGAAGCTTGGCCTGGGCAAAATGATTCCTCCCGCCCCTTCCGTTTTGTCAATGTATCTGATAGTTAAGATAATTTTTTTCGAGACTAATTTATCTATACGGAGCCTGGAGGCCGCCCTTTCTATCATTTTATATATTGCTGCAAGCAATTTCTGGTCATCATTTTCATCCTCATCAAGGGGAAATTCTTCTGTTAGTGTTTCAGGCCCTTGACTTTTGGGGCAACGACCAGGATCCTTACCCGTAGGTCTTATTATATACGATGCCGGGGAATTACCTCCAGGATAGACCGGGGCGTTGTCTATGCCGAGGGCCTGCTGGTAAATAAGCTGGGAGGATAAACCAAAGATAACCCTAAGATTATCGATGCCTAAATCCACTATTTCCCTGACAAGGCTTATATTAAGGTCTTTCAAGGGGGAATTCATGCGCGTGAAGTTTAGGGCAGGCAGGAGTTCTACCGGAAGGGGCCCCATAAATTCGGCCTCCTGTCCGGGCTGAACCTCATAATCTCCCTCTATGCCTGTTATTCTGGATGCAGCGGCGGAGACCAACTTGTTGCTTGCCACGGCCGCTGACCCTGATAGGCCAAGATCTTTTTTTATCTCATTTCTGAGTCTATGGGCTACATCTATACCTCTGCCCCAAAGATTTTTCGTGCCTGTAAGGTCTATATAGAGCCTTCCTATGCCCTGGTATTCCCAGAGCGGTGTATACTGAAGCACCTTTTTTAATATGGAATTTTCTATTTTAAAAAGAAGGGGGTAGTTCAGTGTAGAATAAACAATAGAGGGGCATATTTTTTTCGCTGCAGGGATAGTCATGCCCTCTAAGATTCCCTCTTTTTGAGCCTCAGGGGATAGAAAGGCAATTCGTGCCCCTGGCGAGAGGGATAAGGCTATGGCCATGGGCTGGCCTTTTAGCTCCGGCCTGAGAGTGCGCTCCAGGGTAATGGGCAATAAGGGGGCGTTAAAATGGAGAATAGTTCTTTCCATTATTTATACCTTCGAATAACACCTACCACCCTTCCCTCTATTTCGAAGTTACCATTTTTTACAATTATAGGTTTTACATCGGGATTGGCTGGCTGAAGCTTTATGTAAGAGCCTGTCTTAAAATATTTTTTAATGGTAACCTCATTGTTAATCATGGCAACAACAGTCTGACCATTTTCTGCTGTCGGTCCCTTCCGCACAACAACAAAATCGCCGTCAAGTATGCCGTCATCCCTCATGGAATCACCTTGAACCCTGAGCACAAAGTGGTCTCCTTCGCCAAGCATTGAAGGCGGTATTTCTATAACCTCGGGATTTTCTACTGCCTCAATTGGTTTGCCTGCCGCCACTAATCCCAGAAGCGGGAGTTCAAAACGCTTGACCTCTACAGGGCTTACCACCTGAATACCCCTTTTCTGATTTTTTCTGGAGGGAAGGCGTATGTAGCCCTTTTTTTCCAGGATTTTGAGGTATGTAGTTACTGTGTTATAGGACCTAAAACCAAAATGCTCACAGATTTCCGTAAAGCTGGGGGGCTTTCTCCATTCATCTATATAATTGGCTATATAAAAGAGGACGGCCTGTTGCTTATCAGTTAATTTCATTTTTTTCTCCTTGGTTCCTGGTGCCCGCAGGGCTGAATGGTTTTCATGTGCCGCCTTCTCAGCGGCACATGAAAAAGAACCTCTGCGACCTCTGCGTCTTGAGTCCCGCCGGTGGCGGGATGAAAAAAGTAATTGAAATTACAAGATCGAATCCAACCACAAGGGTAGAAACCTTTGTAAGCGTTCACAGGTTAAAAGGTTTCCCGCTGAAAGCGGGATTCAGG
>JAGYMO010000087.1 GCA_018400255.1 Deltaproteobacteria bacterium | reverse complement strand
CAGTGGGCTCAAGAGAAAATCTCTGTGAACTCTGTGGCTCTGTGGTGAATGATCTTTTTTCAGGGGGAAGGGCCCCGGTGAAATATGCTCCGCACAGGTAAAACTAAAAAATATAAAACACTTATCTGTGTAAATCCGCGTAAATCCGCGGCTAAATTTAAACACGGATACACACGGGCTTCGCACACGGATAAAAAATATCTATGAGCGCGAATTAAGGCATTTTTCAACACTCTCTGTAACAACTCAGGATATAGTGAAGGCCGTATAGCTGAATCATATAATCTTTAAGTATTGTGCTTTTCAGGTTGATTCTGATTCGCCTGAGTGCTTGAGGGGACTGAAATGTACTCCCTTTTCGCACCCGCAACAGCGCGGTTGGCTATATCCTGTACCTTTTCATAGGCCTGCTCATTTCTCTTTGAAAGTTCCACGATTTGCATCTCCTGGCTCTTGACAAGACTTTGGAGGGATTCGATTTTGCTGGACAGCACGTTCTTCTCACCTTCGAATTTCGCTTCAAGCAGTTCCTTACTTTTCTCGAAATCATTGGTGACCTTTTCGGTCGTCTCTTTCACCGCAGTCTTCACTTTTTCATCTAGTCTCTGAGGAAACACCTTAACTTCTTCGTTGAGAACTGCAATCTCTTGTTCACGTTTTGTCACAGCATCCTCCCGCGCCTCTAGTTCGGATCTGCGTTCATTGAACTCCTGCTCGAAATCCTTCTTGTTCTGCACGATTTCATGTTCAAGAGCCCGAAGTTCATCCTCAAGCGTATTCTTTCGCTGCTCCTTTTCTCGCGAAAAGGCGTATTCAAACTCTTCTTTCTCTCTTTGGCGCTGTTTCTTGACTTCTTCTGCACCCTCTCTAACCTCCTTTTCCCGCTCAGCCTTTTCCCTATCCCAACGGACACGGGCCACGCGTATTTCTTCATCAAATGCAGAACGCTGCTCTTTCATCTCTCGTTCAAATTCGTCTTTTTTCGCCTGCTGGGCTTCTATGAGGGCGGCAAGGTCGGATGCGGCTGTTTCAACCTCGTAAATGGTACCCAGCTCTTCCTGTTTGGTTTTGACAGCACTCTGGACTTGTCTATAAACATCCAATTCCTGCTCAAAATGCTCTGAGAGGCTTGTTAGCTCCCGGCTGATGTTACCGCGTAAATCTGAAATCCTTTTGAGCGGGTCCTGTGATGCCTGCGTCTCGGCGGCCGCTGAAGCTGCCTGCTTTTCAATCTCTTTTCGTGCCTTTTCGGCGTCAAGACATTCCTTTTCTTTGGCCTGAAGCTGCTTCTTAGCTGCCTGATAGGCGTCCATCATCTCTTTTTTGGTATTAGACATCGTCATCTGGGGAAGTTCTTTTTCTTCGGACATAATAAACTCCATTTTAAATTACTAGGTCAATATATAAGAGGAGACCTGCGTGGTGAATAATATTTTCTCAGATATCAGTTGACACCAAGGGCTCTTACAGCCCTAATTTTTCCATCCTGTAGCGCATGGACCTTTCACTTAACCCCAAAAGCTCCGCGGCCTTTTGTTTGGAACCCTGGGTTAACTCCATTGCCTTCAGCATATATTCCTTCTCCAGCTCGGTCATTACCTCATCAAGTTTAATGCCATTCGGGCCGATATCGTTTCGACGCCTGTCTTCCATAACCTTGGTCTTCTTAAAATTTGACAGGGTAAGGCTCTGGGGTAAGACAATATTCGAGGTCTCAAGGGCTACGCTGCGCTCAATAATATTCTCCAGCTCCCTTACATTACCTGGGAAGGGATAGTTGCTTAATATATCCAAGGCGAATGTGGAAAGCTTTTTAATATCCTTTTCAAATTCCGCTGAATACTTTTTTAAAAAATACTGGGCCAGCACGGCCAGGTCCTGTTTTCTCTCCCTTAAAGGCGGTATTGGGATATTTATAACATTGAGCCTGAAGAATAGATCCTCTCGAAATCTGCCATCAATAACCTCCTTTTCGAGATTTTTATTTGTGGCAGATATAAACCTCACATCTACGCTTCTCTCTGTAGTCTCCCCAATCCTGGTAAAGGTCCTCTCCTGTATAACCCTCAGGAGCTTTACCTGGATGGCAGGGGTCAGCTCACCTATCTCATCAAAAAATACCGTGCCCTTATCCGCGGCCTCGAATAGCCCGACCTTATCCATGGTTGCACCGGTGAATGCCCCTTTTCTATGCCCAAAAAGCTCACCTTCTATCAGGCTTTCCGGGATTCCAGCACAATTTATCACCACAAACGGCCGGTCTTTCCTCTGGCTTTCAGTGTGTATGGCCTTTGCCACAAGCTCCTTTCCCGTGCCTGATTCGCCTGATATGAGTATGTTTGTATTTGTCTTGGCCACCCTTTTGATAAGGTCATAGATTACCTTCATTCCTGGGCTGTCTCCCATGAGGCAGCCGAAATGAAATCCCTCCTCTGCGTTTTCCTCCTGTTCAAATCCCGAGGAAGTCTTCTTTTGAAGGGCCTCCCTTACAATAATTCTGAACTCATCAACATCAAAGGGCTTTGGGATAAAATCATACGCCCCGCCTTCCATAGCCTCCACAGCGGTGTCAGCATTGGCATACGCAGAGATTATTATCACCTCCGTGTTTAAATCAACCTCTTTTGCCTTCCTTAAGACCTCGATGCCGCTAACAGTATCCATTCGTATATCAGTAATAACCAAGTCAAATCTAGTTTTATCAAGGATGCCGCATGCCTCCTCGCCATTGACTGCGCTACTTACCTCAAAGCCTTCATTGGCAAGCAGGATCTCGAGAAATTCCCGCATGCTCTTCTCATCATCTACTATTAATATTGAGGCCATATTCTATTTAATATACTTGTAATCCTTAGCAGATAATTACTATTGAAAAACCCTGCTGTCTTTATATACAACCCTTCCCCCAACCATAGTAAGCACGGCCTTTCCCTTCAAAGGCCTGCCTATAAAGGGAGAATTATGACTCTTTGATTTGATGTCCTTAGTATCCAGGCTATAGTGCACGTTAAGATCTATTATTGTCAAATCAGCCTCTAGGCCCTCCTCAATAACCCCGCCTGCTATGCCAAGAATTTTTGCCGGACCACATGTAAGCTTTTCTACTGCCGTGATCAGATCCATTACACCCTCTCGTACAAGGGCCAGGGTAAGGGACAAGGCGGTCTGCAACCCGATGATACCGGGTGGGGCCTTTCTCATGCCCATGGCCTTTTCCTTAGGGCTGTGGGGGGCATGGTCTGTTGCAATAACGTCTATAACCCCACTGGCAAGCCCTTTCTTTACTGCCTCGATATCCCCTTGCTCCCTTAAGGGGGGATACATCTTGGCATTTGCCCCGAATTCTATAACAGCGCTGTGGTCCAGGCTGAAATAATGAGGGGCCGTCTCCGCTGTAACAGGAACACCCTCCTCCTTTGCCTGTTCAATAAACCGAACCGAGTCCTCTGTGCTGACATGAGCTATATGAACCGGGCATTTTGTCAGCTTTGCCAGCAATATATCCCTTATAACCATAATCTCCTCCGATGCGGAGGGGATTCCCTGTAGGCCAAGCCTGGCGGAAACATCTCCTTCATGCATTACGCCATCCTTCGAGAGATAAAGGTCTTCGCAGTGAGATATGACAGGCATTTTTAGGATACTTGCCCTCTCAAGGGCATCCCTCATGATCTTACTGTTAAAGACGGGCCGTCCATCATCAGAGAATCCAATGGCGCCTGCCGTTTTAAGGTCCTCAAACTCTGTAATAGCCTCTCCCTCCTCGCCCTTGGTTATGGCCGCTATAGGGTAAAGCCTCACAAGGTTAGCCTCTTCTGCCTTCTTGATTATATATGCTGTGACGGATGTTGAATCATTTACAGGCTTTGTGTTAGGCATGCATGC
>JAGYMO010000086.1 GCA_018400255.1 Deltaproteobacteria bacterium | reverse complement strand
TAAACATTAAGCATTAAGCTAGATTTACCCTGAGCCCCATGGTTTGTCATTCATAAATAACCACTCATATCTTATCACTGACTTCGGGTGCCTGATTCCTGGCCTCTGGCGTTGACCACTAGCCCATGACCCATCCCCACCCTTACTCAAAAATGCTATTATTTTGAATTAGGATCCGAGTTTGAACATCATTAAAAGGTTGAATATCATGCTTAACTTAATTATGATTAGACACAAGGAAATTTTGGTAAAACACGTAAGTGACAGCGCATAACAAAAATTTTCAGGAGGCCTGCATATTACTTTATTTTTTTATAACTGGATTTATGCCTGGAGGAGAGTTTTAAACCCGGGAAAACAAAGGAACTAACTGTATGGAAGAATATAAAAAACGCCTAAGCTTAGCACTTTCAGAAACAGGCGCGTTGTTTTTTGACGAAGGGCTTGTGCTGAAAGATGGTAGACCAACCCCATATTTTGTAAATATCGGTAAATTCAACACGGGGCGGTTATTAATTGAATTGGGTTCTTTTTTTGCGGAAATGCTTGCAGAAAAGTCCTTACTTCATAAAATCGATATTATAGTTGGGCCTTCTTACAAGGGTAGCTCTATTGCCTCTGGAGCAGCAGTTGCAATCTTTGAACATTATGGTCGCGAAATTCTCTTTGACTATGACAGAAAAGAGGCAAAGAAACACGGAGAGAGATCCTCATCTTCATCACTTTTCGTTAATAATGCCTTTTTTAATAAATGCAAAATATTTGCCGTTGATGATGTAATAACATCTATGGGTACAAAGATAGAACTTATAGAAAAGATTAATAAAGAGACCCAGGGGCTTTCATGCAACATTGTTGGATTAGGAATTGTTGTTGACAGGGAGCAGACAACAGCGGTTTACGATGATAAAGGGGAAGTTATACTTAACAAGAAAGGGCTAAACCCTGTAGAGGAATTTACTTCAAACACAGGAATTCCTTTTTTCTCCATTGCAGGTATCAGAGAAATAGTTGAATACCTATATATAAATAAAGTGCCTCTCATAATCTCTAACAAAAAAAGACCCATGGACGAATCTCTAAAAAAAGAGTTCGATAATTATATGGATGTCTATGGAAGGGAATAATGTTTGCTGTGTATAGGCAAGAATGCTTATCGAGGGCCGAGAAATATGCAAGATCTGCACAATTTTAAAGAAAGACTGAGCGAATTACTCAATTCAAAGAAACCAAAAATAATCGAGGATCCTAAAGGAGATTATACCCACTCATCGGTTTTACTGCCATTTTTTATCAAGAACAACCAGCACTGGCTTTTGCTAATAAGGCGAGCTGACACACTGCAATATCATAGTGGAGAGATATCCTTTCCTGGAGGCATGGTTGAAGAGGGGGATTTAAATTTAGTAACTACTGCAAAAAGAGAGACATTCGAAGAGGTGGGTGTGTTGGAAGATGACATAGAAATCGTGGGCCCCCTTGATGATGTCTCAACACTTACATCTAATTTTATTATCCATCCCTTTATTGGAATAATCCCTTTTCCGTATCCTTTTAGAATAAACAGGCAAGAGGTAAGCTATATTATTGAAATTCCATTAAACTTCTTTTTAAATTCCCCTAATTTACAATATGTTTCAATAAATTATAAAGGTGATACCTTTACAACACCTGCCTTTGATTATGAGGGGGCAATTATCTGGGGCGCTACAGAGCGCATTATAGAAAACCTGATTTCCTTAATTAAGACAATTGCATAATGAGTCAGGAGCCAGTGCTCGGAGAACAAGGATCTGGGGCCAGTCCCGCCTTCGGCGGGATCAGGGACCAGAAATGAGCAATCAATTTAG
>JAGYMO010000085.1 GCA_018400255.1 Deltaproteobacteria bacterium | reverse complement strand
GTAGTGGATGTTCCTTCTGTAGTTGACTATGCCTCAACCTTACCCAATGTTGTCTACACTCAGGAGCAATTATTTTCATGCGCTACGAGTTATATCCAGGAAATAGCAGATGTGGTAAAGGAAAAAGGACTTAATAGACTGGTTATTGCTGCCTGTACACCTCTAAACTTAGAGCCGACATTCCGGGATGCACTCCGGGAGGCAGGGATCAATCAATATTTTTTGGAAATGGCTAATATCCGGGAGCATGACTCCTGGGTTCATTCGAAAGAGCCGGAAGAGGCAACACAAAAGGCAAAGGACCTTCTCCGTATGTCAGTAGCTCGAGCCTCCCTCCTGGAGCCCCTGCAGGAAATCGAGCTGCCTGTAAACAAGACCGCTTTGGTTGTTGGTGGGGGAATAGCCGGCATGACTTCTGCCCTGTCAATAGCTAACCAGGGACATGATGTTTACCTTATGGAAAAGGATACAAACTTAGGGGGCATGGCTCGAAGGCTTCACTACACACTGGAAGGGTTGGATGTTCAGACCTATGAACATGACCTTGAGCGCAAGGTTTACCAACACCCCTCCATACATGTATTAACAAATGCCGGTATCACAGAGGCTACTGGTTATGTGGGTAATTTTGTAACCAAGGTAAAGTCAGACACAGGAGTGATAGAGATACACCATGGCGCAGCCGTCATCGCTATTGGAGCTGAGGAATACAAACCCACTGAATACCTTTACGGGCAAGACGATAGGGTGATGACCCACCTTGAGCTGGAGGGACAAATCGCAAAAGGAGGGGAAAACGTCATTAATGCAGAAAGCCTTGTAATGATCCAATGTGTAGGCTGTAGAAATGAAGATAGAAATTATTGCAGCCGAGTATGTTGCAGCCAGGCTATTAAGAATGCGTTGAAATTAAAGGACTTAAACCCTCAGATGGATATTTACATACTATTCCGGGATATGAGAACGTATGGGTTTAGTGAGGAATATTACCGAGAGGCAGCAAATAAAGGCGTAATATTCATCCATTATGAGGCGGATGACCCGCCTGAGGTTGCCGCTGTTGAGGAAGAAGGCCGGCCTGTTCTAAGGGTTACTGTGTCCGATCCTATTTTAGGAAAGAAGGTTGCTATAGACGCTAATTACGTTTCTCTGGCCGCTGCAGTTATCCCTGCATCAAAAAACAAAGAAATTTCACAATTATTTAAGCTCACTTTGAGTCCGGATGGGTTCTTTAAAGAGGCCCATGTTAAGTTAAGACCTGTCGACTTCTCTACAGAAGGCCTTTTCCTGTGCGGAATGGCCCATTATCCCAAGCATATACAGGAAACAATTAGTCAGGCTTATGGAGCTGCAGGAAGGGCATTGACCCTTCTATCGCATGATATAGTCACGGTTTCAGGATCTGTTTGCGATGTTGATCAAAAAAAATGTATCGGCTGTGGAGCGTGTATCTCGGCTTGTACATATGGAGCTATAGAGTTTCGGGAGACTAAACAGGTCAAAAAGGCCATCGTTAATCCTGTTCTTTGTAAAGGATGCGGTCTCTGTAATACAAAATGTCCAACAGGTGCTATTTCATTAAAACATTTTACCAATGAAGAATTCTTTAGTCAAATTGATGCGGCGATACCAAAAGAAGAAACTGCCCAACAAATGGAGGCTGCCGTTGGAAATATGTAGAAAAACAGGAAGAAACGGATGGCCCTGCCCTCCATTGAATACTGGAATAATAAAATTCTGCATTACGGACCTTGAAAATTCGCAGAGTAATCTATGGCCTGAAATAGAAAGAAAGATTAAGGGAAAGGAGGTGAAGACAGATGAGTACGGCGCTTGGATTTAAACCCAAAATCCTGGGTTTTGTATGCAACTGGTGAGCTTATGGAGCTGCTGACATGGCTGGAGTTTCCAGACTGCAATATAGTACTGAAATAAGGCTAATCCGTGTAATGTGCACTGGCAGAATTGACCTTTCATTCGTGCTCCGTGGTTTTTCAAATGGAGCAGACGGCGTATTTATTGGTGGTTGCCACCCTGGCGAATGTAATTACATGGTCCACGGAAATTATCACACACTAAGCATGGTGCACCTTTGTAAAAAAATTATGGAGCACATAGGCCTCAATCCTGAAAGGTTAAGAATTGAATGGTGCGATGCCGGCGAAGGACTCCGTTTTGGCAAGATTATGAATGAGTTTGGGAAAAAGGTGAAAGATCTAGGGCCCCTTGGGGAAGGCGAAGGAATAGATGAAGATGAAATAAAGGCCAGACTTGAAGAAGTTTCAAGGCTAGTGCCTTATATTAAGCTGGAAAAAAAGGAGAAGCTGGAATCACATTTCGATAAAATAGAAGAATATAAGGAGCTTTATACCAGTGACGAGATCGATCAATTATTTCGTGAAGCACCCTCCTATTATATAGACCCTGATAAATGTCAAGCTTGCGGGATTTGCCTTAAGAGATGCCCAGTAGATGCTATTATAGGTGGAAAAAATCTGATCCATGTCATTGACCAAGAAAAATGCATAAAATGTGGAACCTGTTTTGAATCTTGCCCTCCCCGCTTTGGCGCTGTGAAGAAAATCTCTGAGGAGTCTGTCCCTCCCCCAATCCCTGAGGCGGAAAGAACTATAGTGAGAAAGGCTAAAGCGAATTAGAATATTACTAAGGCCTTGACAAAAATCTTGTAGCTAATAGCCTAAAGATAAGCGAAAAGGCATTTCAAGGCTTTTAAAAGCGGTTGGGACCATATGAACAATAAAGATGTCAAAACATAATCGAAATGGTTTTACTTGGCCCTCAGGGAATGGCAGATTCCCTAAGCGTACTGACCATAATTTTATTCACAAAAATAATACTGCCCTATAAACGGCAGCCTTAAAAGCAAATAAAGGCAAAGCTTACGTATTTTTCTGCGCAATTATTGATCTTAAAACTAAAATAATTCTTTTTAAATACTTAATTGTATTAATGTGAACATATACCCTGAAGCTTTATTTTTCCCTGACCACCTTTTGTAAACTACAAACGCCTCCTTTATCATACTATCTCCAAATTTCATTTGAAAACGCGAGTGTAAAAGCATTTACCTTGAGGTGAAAGATTGACTTTTTTATCGTCATGTGCAAAATTTTAAGGTGTTAGCATAAAGAACTACGAATACAATCATAATTAAAAAATACCCTTACATTGTCTCAGACTAAAAAAACCTTTCTACACGTTTAATTCATGTTTAAATTATTTGTAATACTTATAATACTTTTTTTTTCCGTAATGATACATGAAATTGCTCATGGTATAGTAGCACTATTCTTCGGTGACAATACTGCCAAAACAGAAGGAAGGATATCTTTAAATATAGTAAGACATATAGATCCCATGGGTACTATCATTGTACCCCTATCCTTACTTGCATTTTATCTTATAACTGGAGCAGGATTTTTCTTCGGTTGGGCAAAACCTGTCCCCGTAAATATATATAGACTAAGAAACCCCGGGCGAGACTATGCCTTTGTGTCTCTTGCCGGTCCCTTATCCAATATACTCCTGGCCTTTATCTTTGCCTTTATGTTGTTTTTGTCAAAAATCTTCCTTATGGATATGAGAACGTTTTTCCCTTTCATATTCTTTATTTGCCTTATTGGCATCAAAATAAATATCATTTTGGCTATGTTTAATCTTCTGCCAATACCTCCTTTGGATGGTTCTCATGTATTATCTTACCTGCTTCCGTACCCTATTTCCATAAAGTACAACAGGATGGCAAGATATGGAATCCTTTTAATCCTTGCCTTAATAATCACAGACACCATAAAGTACCCATTTATATTTGCCGATTATTTATCTCAAAAAATAGTACATATATTCTTAAATCTGGGATAACTTATGTGACAGAAATTAAAAAAACCGGGGGGGGGAACAGGTGAAAAGCATAAATCAAAGAGAGATGCTCTTAAAAATCTTTGGGGTGGGTGATGGGACTCGAACCCACGACCACTGAGGCCACAACCCAGTGCTCTGCCAGCTGAGCTACACCCACCGTAACCAGTTATATGTAACACAGCATTTACCAGTTGACAAGAAAATATTTCCGTGAATATAAACAACAGAGAACAAAATCGCATACTGCCACTTCATGCATACGACTGAGAGTGTTACACGATTGCAGGCAAAATAAATGTATGAGAGAATATACTTTTCAAACCTCTCATTGCTTTACATCGTGAGGAATATAACAAGGTGTTCCAACTCAATAGAATTTTTATCTACAATCTATTTTCATGGAGCTTTTATGAATAATAAACAGAATAGTATCCTTAGAAAAATACCCTCTGTAGATTATCTCTTAGGGCACCCTTCTATAAAAATCACATTAAAAACTACTCCAAGGAGTATAGTATTAAAAGCCACACAACAAACGCTAAGTGAAATAAGGCAGAAGATAAAAGCTGTCGAGGAAGATGATAAAATATCAAATTTAGAGGTTAACACTATAATTGATCTTATTCTAAACAATATTTCAATATTGACACAGCCGAGCTTAAGGCCTGTAATTAATGCGACTGGCATTATTATCCACACAAACTTAGGAAGATCTATCCTGCCAAAAAGGGCCATTGACCAAATTAAATCTATATCAAGCTCTTACAGCAATTTAGAATATGACCTTGAAACAGGCCAGAGGGGAAGCAGATACGTGCATGTTGAAGAGATACTTAAAGAGCTTACCGGGGCAGAGGCTTCCATGGTGGTAAATAATAATGCCGCAGCAGTGCTAATTGCCCTGGATACACTTGCAAACGGAAAAGAGGCGGTAATTTCAAGGGGCCAATTGATCGAGATCGGGGGATCCTTTCGAATGCCGGAGGTGATGAAAAAAGGTGGCGCGAGAATGGTTGAGGTTGGGACTACCAATAAGACAACCATTAAAGATTATGAATCTGCCATTGGTCCGGATACCTCTCTCTTGCTAAAGGTCCATACAAGCAACTTTCAGATAATAGGGTTCACCGAGGATGTAAATTTAGATGAGCTTGTGGCGTTAGGGAGAAAGAAAAGTCTTTGTGTAATGGAGGACCTTGGTAGCGGTTGCCTGCTTGACTTTTCCAGCTATGGATTAAAAAAGGAACCTACAGTGCAAGAGTCGGTTTCAACTGGGGTGGATATAGTAACCTTTAGCGGGGATAAAATGTTAGGCGGGCCACAATGTGGAATAATCCTTGGCAAAAAAGATATAATTTCCGAGATAAAGGGCAACCAATTAAACAGGGCACTTAGAATAGATAAATTAACCCTTATAGCCCTTCAAGAAACCTTATATCTCTATAGAGATAAGCAAAATGCATTACGAAATATTCCATCGCTTAAGGCAATAAGGCAAAGCTATAAATCCCTTTGCCTTAAGGCAGAGAGGCTGTTGAATTTGATTGGAAAAATCAATAAAACTAATTTTATTGTCGATCTTTGTGATGGCTTTTCCCAAATCGGTGGTGGTGCAATGCCGTTAGAGAAATTACATAGCAGGCTTCTGTGCATTATCCCTGTAAATTTATCCGCCTCATATATAGCAAAATACTTAAGATCCTATACTCCACCCATTATTACACGGCTCGAAAAAAATAAAGTTCTACTCGACCCAAGGACTATTCAGGAAAGGGAGCTAGTCTTAGTATCTGATGCCCTTAAAGGTCTTTCAAGAAAACATTGAAATAGACAAAAAGATTGCACCACCACAAGTTCGATTATATAAAATTAGGCTACAGAGTCTTTTAATTCTTTGCCTGGTCTAAATCTTACAATCTTGCTTGCCTTGATCTGGATGGGCTGGCCTGTTTGCGGATTTCTACCGGTCCTTGCTTTCCTATCTACAACAACAAACGTCCCAAAACCTGCAAGTGGGAGCCTTCCATTATTTTTAATTGTTGTTTTTGCTATGTCCAGAAAAGAATTTAATGCCCTTTCTGAATCAGCCTTGGTTAACCCGGTGCTCTTTGCCATCTCTGTAATCATCTCTCCTTTTGTCATTTTCTCCTCCATTTATAATTTGATTAAAAGTTTACATACTCAATATATACATCCCTTTACTCCTGGAAACCCCCTTCCTGCGTAATTTTCTTTAAAAACTAAGCGTATAGCAACAGTAACTTTTAAAAATCTACTTACTAAATATGTTAGGCTTTAACGTTAAGTGTTTATAAATCATATAACTTTTAAGGATTTTAATATATACTATTTCCTTCTTTAAGTAATAATTACAGAAGATAATTCTGTAAAATTTAAGATCTTCATGACACAAACTCCCCCTAACTTAGAGTAATTGCCGATTTTCATACCATGTACCTTTAGAAAATTCAACAAAAAAATTTTAAATGTAATAAAAAAATCTGCCGAAAGCTCATTTAAGTTTTAAATGGTGGCTGATTTCCTTATAGTAATAAATAACATACATATAAAATGTGATGTAAAGTATTTACGAAACTTATTTTTTAATTATGCAGTCCTTTTACTAAAAATCCAGCATTGACAAATATATACGTAACCTATAAATTGAAAGTGTCGGCTATGAAAGATACACATAGTAATCCGCTCCAACCTATATATTTTCAGATAATGGGGCACCTTGAAATAGTTAATTTCAAACTTAAAAAAATTTAGCGATTAGCTCTTCACGATTTAAATTTTAAAGACCCAACGCCAATATATCTTTACATAGTCTTTCAGGCGCATCTTTAGCAAGAAAGAAGAATTATCCCTGACTCGTTAATGTAATAATCTTTTTGCTTGTTGCAATGGCCTTAATAAAAAATCAGAGATAGGTTTAGAGCTATAGATTTTATAAAAGCAATGGGAAATACAAATATTAGGATAGGAATCGGTTATGATGTTCATAAATTTGCAGAACAAAAACCCCTTATATTAGGCGGCATTAAGATTCCATATTCCAAGGGTTTATTAGGCCACTCTGATGCCGATGTGTTAACGCATGCTATAATTGACGCTATCCTTGGGGGACTTGCACAGGGTGATATAGGGAGGCATTTTCCGGACACGGACCCTGCATACAAAGGAATAGAAAGCATCGTATTATTAGACAAGGTGATGTCTTTAGCTAAATTAAAAGGCTATAAAATAAACAACCTGGATGCAACTATTGTCGTACAAAAGCCAAAGTTAGCCACCTATCTGAAAGATATGGAAAAAAAAATCTCTAACACCCTGAAGACTAATCAAGAGAATGTGAATATAAAGGCAACCACCACAGAAGGATTAGGTTTTTGTGGCAGGGGTGAGGGTATTGCAGCATACGCGGCAGTGACTTTAATCAGGACATAATAAAAATTATTTTTAGGTAATTATAAATAATGAGAAGGATAAAATGACACTAAAACTATATAACTCTGCGACTCGGAAAAAAGAAGTTTTCAAACCAATAAAAAACGACCATGTAGGCATTTATGTATGCGGTGTTACAGTTTATGACCTCTGTCACATAGGACATGCAAGGTCAGCCATAGTCTTTGACATGCTCATAAGATATCTAAGAGCGAGAGGGATGAAGGTAACGTATGTTAGGAACTTTACAGATGTAGATGATAAAATCATAAAACGAGCAAAAGAAATGGCTGAGGAAACAAGTGACTTAGCTAATAGATACATAAAGACCTTTTACGAAGATATGCATACCTTAGGCGTTCTTGATGCAGATATTGAACCCAGAGCCACAGAACATATCAATGATATAATTAATATGGTTAAAATTTTAGTAGAAAAGGGCTTTGCCTATGTAATTGACAGCATGGTTTACTTTTCTGTTGAAAAATTTAAAACCTATGGCGCACTTTCAGGCAGAAAGTTGGAAGACATGATTGCAGGCGCGAGAATAGATGTTGATGAAAACAAAAAACATCCCATGGATTTTGTTCTCTGGAAAGGGGCAAAACCTGGTGAACCTCAATGGGACAGCCCCTGGGGAAAGGGCAGACCTGGTTGGCATATAGAATGCTCGGCTATGAGTTGCAAATATCTTGGAAATACTTTTGATATACACGGTGGAGGTAGAGACCTTATATTTCCCCACCATGAAAATGAACGAGCCCAAGCTATGGCAGCAAATGGGGTTAACTTCGCAAACTACTGGATGCATAATGGTTTTTTAACTGTAGAGTCAGAAAAGATGTCAAAATCTCTTGGAAATTTCATTACAATAAGAGATGCCATCAGGCTTTACCATCCTCAGGTTTTGAGGCTTTTTCTGCTATCAAAACATTACAGGAGTCCTCTGGATTTCTCTAAGACTTCATTGTCAGAAGCTAAATCAGGGCTTATAAAGATATATAGGACCCTTCAGAGACTTGATGAAGAAATAGGGCCTTATGATGCTAGTAATAAGATTAAGATTCCTGCATTCAAAGAAGCAGTAAATGGAAAGGATTTTAAATCCACTTTTTTGGGGGCCATGGATGATGATTTAAACACGGCCGCAGGCTTAGGGTTAATCTTTGATAAGGTAAAGGGCATCAATAGACTCTTAGATAAATCACCGACTATTGATAAAATCAAAGCAAAATTGTCTAAAGAAAGAAATGATTTATTGTCCTGTGCTAATATACTCGGCCTTCTCGAAGAAACTCCAGCAAAATTCTTAGAGAATATCCTGAGGGGTGCTTCTGATATAAAAAAGGATGAGGTAGAGAAATTGATTCGTGAAAGAAATGAGGCCAGAAGCATAAAAGACTGGGCTGCAGCAGATTCAATAAGGGATAATTTATGTGATATGGGAATTATACTTGAAGACAAACCCGATGGAACCGTCTGGAGATTTAAAACAAACGATGCTTAAATTACATATTGGCTATAGGTCTTTTTTACACACCATTATTGTTATCTCAGGGAAAAACATTGCAAAATCTGTCAAAGTTCCACCTAATATCTTCATACGAACCTAAAGGTGATCAAAGACATGCAATTGATTCGCTCACCAGAGGCCTTAATGAGAATGTCAAAGAACAAATATTGCTTGGAGTTACAGGATCGGGGAAAACATTTACCATTGCGCATGTAATAGCGAAAATACAAAGGCCTACATTAGTTATAGCTCCCAATAAAACCTTAGCCGCCCAACTTTACGGAGAATTCAAGGGCCTCTTCCCAAATAACGCAGTAGAATATTTCGTAAGCTATTATGACTATTATCAACCAGAGGCTTATGTCCCTCAAAGTGACACCTATATACAAAAAGATGCCTCGATTAATGAGCAGATAGATAAATTTAGGCATTCTGCTACAAGATCTCTTTTCATTAGAGACGACGTTATCATTGTCGCAAGTGTATCCTGCATTTATGGCCTTGGCTCTCCAGAGGCATATCACGGCATGCTTCTTTATATCCAAGAAGGAGACTCTGTAAGCCGGGAAGATGTCTTAAAAAAACTGGTCGAAATACACTATGAAAGGAGCGATCTGGATTTCCATCGTTCCTCCTTTAGGGTTAGGGGGGATAGTGTAGACATATACCCTGCTTACGAAGATTACTCTTGTGTAAGACTAACCTTTTTTGGAGACGATATTGAGCTAATCCAGGAGATAGACCCGCTTACCGGAAAAATTATAAAGAGGCTAAGCCGAGCAGCTATTTACCCAGCAAGCCATTATGTGACTACATCAATACATAGAGAAAAGGCAATATATAATATCAAAAATGAACTAGCCGAAAGAATACATTATTTCAGAAAAATAAAACGATATGTAGAGGCTCAAAGAATTGAAGAAAGGACCCTCTATGACTTAGAAATGATACAAGAAATGGGCTATTGCCATGGGATAGAAAATTATTCCAGGCATCTCACAGGAAGAAAACCTGGAGAGCCTCCGCCGACGCTTCTTGATTATTTCAATGAAAATTCGCTTTTTATAATTGACGAGAGTCATATAACATGCCCCCAGTTAATGGGAATGTATAGAGGCGATAGATCCAGAAAAGAAACGCTGGTAGAATTTGGATTCCGCCTTCCCTCTGCACTTGACAATAGGCCGTTACAATTTGAGGAATTCGAATCAAGGGTTAACCAGGTTATATATGTTTCAGCAACACCAGGTCCATACGAGTTAAATAAGGCGAGCCAAGTTGTAGAGCAGATTATAAGACCAACAGGACTTATCGACCCCGAGATTGTTGTCAGGCCGGCAGGCAATCAAGTAGACGATCTTTTAACATATATAAGAAAAACAATAAACAGGGGCCAACGTGTGCTTGTTACGACCTTGACCAAATCAATGGCGGAAAATTTAACCGATTATTATGCAGAATTAGGCCTAAAAGTAAGGTATCTTCACTCTGATATAACTACCATCGAAAGAATGGAGATAATTAGGGATCTTAGGCTAGGGGTTTTTGATGTGCTTGTAGGCATCAATCTACTTCGAGAAGGATTAGATCTTCCAGAGGTATCCCTTATCGCAATTTTGGATGCTGATAAGGAAGGTTTTTTGCGCTCTGAAAGGTCTTTGGTCCAGACATGTGGGAGGGCAGCTCGAAATGTAGACGGAAAAGTCATTTTTTATGCTGATGAAATTACACTATCTATGAAAAAGGCAATTGCCGAGACTGCACGAAGAAGAAAACTACAAAAGAATTACAACAAAACATATGGCATTACACCCGAATCAATAAAAAAAGACATTGCTGACATACTTAGCTCTGTTTATGAATTAGATTATTCTGAGATTCCATATGTTTCAGAGTCTAAAGAAGAATATGCCACTCTAAAAGATATAGTTGCCGCAGTAAAATCTTTACATAAAGACATGAAAATGGCAGCAAGAAAGTTGGATTTCGAAAAGGCTGCCCTATTGCGAGACCGTATCAATGAACTAAAAAAAAAGGAACTGTTGTACAAAGATTCAGAGACTCTTTGAACTCATTATCTTTTCAACCGTCCATAAATCATCCTCTCTGTCCTGCTTAATAAGATATACCTTTTTATCATCTGCCAATATCTTATAATAGCTGTTATGTGGACCATACCACCTATCAAGAATTTGCTCTACCAAAAGCGTTCTGTTTCGCAAGGTAAACTTAACCGGTCGCTCATCTGACTTATACCCCGAATAACAAGTGACAGTTAAAAATTTTAGCCTCGAATCAACTTTCATAGAAAGAACCTGTAACCGTCTATTATTTTCTAATAGAAAGCTAATAAACCAATTAAGAGACCGAATTATTAAAATTGTAAAATCAAGTCATACGTGACTCTCATACCTTTTTATTAATAGAAGCATATTATGAAATAGAGCCCGGAGTTAATGATCATAGGAAAAACGTGGTGGACAAGAAATTTATACAATCTCTTAGTCTAAATTACCTTTCATCAAGTATCTTTACCATTTTCAATTTTCTATCTACATTATCCTTGATCCAATGGGAATCCCACCACTCTATTGGATTGACAGGAATTCCCTGAACGAGAAAGCCGAAATGTAGATGATCCCCGGTTGCAAGACCAGTTGAACCAGAAAATCCAATTATATCTCCTTTCTCTACAATTTGGTCATTCTTGACATCTATGCTGCTTAAATGGCCATAAATTGTGTAAAGACCCTGCCCATGATCAATTACAACTGTCTGCCCATAAATACCAAGATCCTGCGCATAGATAACATTTCCAGCATTAGAGGCCTGAACCGGCGACATAGCCAATGAAGCAAGGTCAATGCCTAAATGAAATTCCGTATCTACAAGTTCATCATTATAAAAATATTCTCTCTCATCTCCAAAGGTAGCCATTGTAGCCGCATTTTTCATCCTTACCCATGCCTGATTCCATAACTTCTCCTCTGTCGGATCTTTACATAATTCCCTTAAAAAGGCATGATTTTCTTCTCTTATTTCTTTGTTCAGGAACAGGTATTTTTCAATGTCTTTTGTTTTTTCTCCAAATATATCAGGGCTAAAGGGTTCAATTATTTTAGCCAGAAGTTTATCCCTTAATATGATAGTGTCTTTACGGAACCTTCTGTCTCTAATATGATAATAAAAGCTACCTTTTTTTTCATTCCCAGCATGATCCCGAGCCCATAAGTATAGCTTGGAATCATTGCTGCTATTAAATGGGAGCGCAAAATAGCAGAGAAATATTTCTTTTCCATCCTTGATAAAAGGCGAACCCTTAAAAAATAAACCATTTACAAAGACCCCACTTTCTGAAGTATCCGCAGAGGTTTTATAAATTATTAAACCCGAACCCCCAATATTTATGTTATGCTGCCTTGAAATAATCGCTATTGATGGAGGTATAGTATCTAAAATCATTTTATGCTCTATAATTGTAAGATTCCCATCACCTCCCCTTCTCTTTGAGAAATCATGAATCTCAATGGCAAGATATACCTGTCCCTGAACAAGGCCAAATTTTTTGGGGTTAATTGTAAATTTTTCCTCATAAGAATGGGTCCCTTTTTTATTGAGCATCCCTTCATAAGGAAACTTTTTCTCGAATACAGAAATAGAGGGCCCATCCTGCCTCAGGCTTACTTTTACATTCCTTAATCCTCTCTTTTTATCTGTCACTTTTATACTAAATTCTGATTCTCCAGTAATATACTCCGGTAATGGGGTTAACTCCGCTTTAGGGTTCTCCCCCTCGAAAAAAATTACAAAAAAACAGATAAAAGAAGCAACCACCAGAAATAAGATTACGATTATCACACTTGACTTTTTCATTTTTCCAATTTAACCCTGCATTAAGTTTGCCTGAATTTTATTACCCTATTCTTGGTCATAGGAATGAGTTTGTCAACAATTTTTCTACCTTTTAAAGGTGAACAAATGTGATCAGGAGAGGTTATGTTGAAATTATCAATGACAACAATCATACTCTAAGTAAATTATTACCTTGGCATAGTTCGTAAGACTGTCTTATGCCAAAAAATATGCGGCTTCTAATGTGTGAAGTGAGTAGTAAAGCAATGGTGGGGTCTTGCAAAGATTACTCTAGTGTCATGTCAAGCCTCAATTGACGGATAAAGACGTGATAGTTTAATCCT
>JAGYMO010000084.1 GCA_018400255.1 Deltaproteobacteria bacterium | reverse complement strand
ATCTCCCAATTTCTATTTTCAAATTTCAAGTTTCAAGCCGTGAACGGCTACTAAAATTATTAAAAATTTAGAGATCACAATGAAAAAATAATGAAATTGCTTGGTCTTTGGCACTCATTGAAAAGATAGGATCCTATAGACAGATACAAAGTAACATTTCAAAAAGAAAAAATCTACATTTAAATATACATGTCAATTTTTTCTTCAAACATGTGGCATAGTAAATAACTCTTTTGAGCTATCTTTCTGTAACTATTATTTTTTCTCCAGATTTTCGGAAATAGTTTTTAATAATTTTATAATTTCCTTGTTTTGTTTAAGAAGAAGACCTAATTTGTTATCAAAATTTTGATTAATCTTAATGGACTCATCATACTTACTGCTTAAGATTTGATTTTGTTTTATGAGGCTTGACATTAGCTTAGCAGAATAAAAAATCCCGATAGCACTCTGCTTTATCGGGTAGTCACTGTTGACTGAGCTTGTTGGTGATGGCGGCATTACCTTCTCATATTCTGTCTTTAGTTCGTCTATAAGGTTATCGCTATCTTCCTGTGCATAGACAGGATATATCATGAAAAGCTGTATAAGACAGACTAAGACGCCCGGTACAATCCAAACTAATTTATTTCTCATTTTAGCTCCTCAAGGGCCTTAACGGCCTCCTTATGGCCCGGAAATTTTTTGTTAAGCTCCAATGCCTTTTTAATGGCTGCCTTGCCCTCATTTATTTGGTTATTTTTTATGTAGGCCATGCCTAAATGATAGAGGATAACTGGATTTTTTGGTTCCTTTTCCTGGCTTTCCTGCAACTCTCCAATAGCGCTTGGGTACAAACCTTTTTTGTAATATATCCACCCGAGCGTATCCATTATTGAAGGATCCTTGGGCATTTTTTCCTTCGCGGTTTGTGCTAGCCTCAATGCCTCATTAATATCTCCTCCATACTCTGAAATTATCCAGGCTAGATTATTTGCCGCTGGCGCAAAATCCTCTTTAATATCAACAGCCTTACGAAAATACGCTTCTGCATTTTTAATATCCCCTTTTTGTTGGTAAATGACCCCTGCTGACATATATGCAGGAAGATAAGAAGGCCTCTTTGCGATAATTTCTTTATACCTCGAAATAGCTTTGTCGGCGTCATTCTGCGCCAGGCTTATTCTGGCTAAGGCAATGTAAGGAAATAATATGTTGGGGTTTATTTGGATCGCCCTGTCAAAGCTCTTCTTGGCGAGCTCAACCTTGTTTTCTGTAAGATAAATCCTGCCCTTAAGATCATTTATAAATGCCAATGAAAGAGAATTATCTGGTAAACCCCTTGCTTGATTATCACAGAATGTTATTGCATCATCAAATTTCTTTTTTTCTAAATATATTAATACGCTGTAAAGTAATGCATCTCTTAGGCCTGGCTGAAGTTTTAAGGCGCTTTCAAAATGTTTTAAGGCCGTCTCATGCTGTTTTTTTGAAACGTTAAGCAACCCTAATCTACTATAACCCACTGGGTTTTCAGGGGAAAGTTCAATGACACTTTTAAAGGACTCCTCAGCCATATCCGGCTTTCTTTCTATCATTGCTATATTGCCCTTGTAGATAAGTGCATTAATATTTTTCGAATCTTGTTCTAATACCTTTTTTACCTCTTGTTTGGCTAAATCGAGATTTCTTTCCTTAATGTAAAAATTTGTTAAGATGAGTCTTGCGTCTAGATGGGCTGGGTTAAGCTCGATTACACGGGCTAAATCCTCCCTTGCCCTTGCATCTTCCCCTTTGCTGAGAAATGCCAGACCCCTATAAAAGTATGCAGAGGTTAGTCTCGGTTCATTTTGAATTGCAATAGTAAGTCTGGAGATAGCATCTGAAAAATTTCTTTTATTTAACAAAAGCCGTGCCTTTAAAAGGTTTAAGGCAGGTTTTTCTTCCTCTCTGTCTAGCAGTGAATCAACGATTTCTTCAGACTCAGTATAATTTTTGAATTCAAAATGGAGGCTGGCTAAAGCCAATTGGATGGTGCCATCTTTTGGCCTTCGGTTTACTGCCTCCTTTATGGCTTTTAAGGCAGGATCATAAGAGTTCCTTCGTGCATAGAAACTAGATAACGCCATGAGGGAATCCACGCTGTCTTCAGGGGCTATTTTTACTGCCTCCTGGTAAGCTTTTTCTGCCTTTTCCCATTTTTTTTCACTCTCATAAAATTGGCCTAAGATATTGAGAGAATTGTATTTTGCTGTTGAGTGAGCAACCATATCTTTTAACTGCTTCTCGGCATCATCATGACGTCCCATTATCGCATATAGTTTTGACAGCTCAATCCTTACAAAGGGTAATTTTGGATCTAGCAGTAAGGCATTTTTATACGATTCTTCGGCCTTCTCATAATTTTTATTCAAGGCTAAAAGTCTCGCATACCCGAGTTGTATCTTGACCTGCGTGGGGTCAATTTCAACGGCCTTTTCTAATGTTCTTATAGCGTCATCAATGTTTTTTTCTTGAATTTGAACCCCTGAAAGCAGCATTAAACCGTCCGTGTTATGAGGATTTTTTTTTAAAACAAGCCCTGCTTTTTCCCTGGCCTCCTTTGTTTTTTTACTTAATAGATATATGTTCCCTAATTGTAACTGAGTATCATAATGGTGGGGATTCAGCTCCGCAGCCTGTCTGAAAGACTGAAATGCATCCCGTATATTTTTCAGTTTTAGATAAACCTGGCCTAATTCATAATGGGCGGTGGCATCTTTTGGGTCAAGCTGTATAACATTCTTGAATTCAATGACTGCTTTTTTATACTCAAGATTCTTTTCATACTGACGGGCATTTGAGAGGTGTTTTGCCTTCTTTTCTTCATTACTGCTGCAACCCCATTGTAACAAGAGAGCAGATGCTATTATTAGAATAAAAAAAATGCGAGTAATTATAAAGGCTCTTTTTCCCCACGATGGTTTCATGTTAAATTCTCCATATTTATGTTCCTGGTTATTGTTTTTTAGTAGGGTGATGTATAAATTTCCAATCTGAATACCTCTCCCTGCCTATAAAGTGAGAAAGTTCGCCGGGGAAGCCATCTTTTTTAAGCGGCTCCATCTCGCTTTTGATATATACACCCCTTATTCTTTTACCCTTGTCAACTATAGTCTGCCACTCATTGTTTGGCTCTACAGGGTTTTTGTAGATTCGTCGAATATGTCTTTTTTTATATGCAAACCTTGGGTCATTTAAAAGATCGCTCAGTTTCGAGGGGTACGTCATGGTTGATCCAGGGGAATTTTCGTAGTAACTATCTATGGCTTTAATAAATTGGCATCCCCTGAATATCAATTCCTTCTCCACCTCACGTTTTTTTATAGTATACCAATATTTGCCACATAAGGAAAGGGAAAGGCCCATCAGATTGATTACGATTAGCATTGCAAGCAGCGTAAAACCCTGTTGTCTGTATTTTGATAATACCATCATTTAACCGCATCGTTTTTTAGGCTTGAAGCTGAAGAATTTTTGTAACCGTTCACGGGTTCAGCGTTCTGGGTTCAAAGGTTCAATAGCTAAA
>JAGYMO010000083.1 GCA_018400255.1 Deltaproteobacteria bacterium | reverse complement strand
ATATACCGTAAATGATGAGGTCGTAAATCCTGTTCTTCAGTGAGTCAAATCTGGGGTCAGGCTTTGCAGCCTTAAGGAGAAGATATCGTTTGTAGATTATATAGAAGAATAAGGCAAGGCCTACTAGTAAAATTATAGAAATAACAACAAATCCAGGTATGCCTAAGTAGTGCTCAAGGGCTGGTTGAATTTTATGATGCATTTTTTCCTCCTCACGAAAGGCGTAAGAATTAATTTTTTCAAATGGATACCATAGCCATAAGAAGCGGTCAAGATATTTTGCCTTCCTGCTTAAAAAAGCTTTTTAGTCATCACAAGAAACAGGGGCATTATGAGCGAGTGGAGCCCCACGGGCTTGCCCGTGGGGCCACCTGGTTTCGCCGATTCGCTTCGCCAACGGCGGGGCTTAGTGGTGCGACATCTTGACTATAGGCGCATTCATCCACGGCTAAAGCCGTGGCTTTCTGCGGTCGGGATAAAGGGCAAAAAAATTTTTTATTGCCTTTGATCATTTGTTTATCTATATTTCTGAAAGAATTTTTTGCGTTATCATGATAAATGCCTGATACAAGCTTCTATTTATTACAAAGCTGGAGAACTTTGAAAATTGCCTTTATTCACACCCATAAATGCAATTTTAACGATGATTAAAGGAGGGTAATCAGATGTTAGAACAAGGATTGGTGCAGGTTTATACCGGAAAAACAAGCCGAATAAACCTTTCCCACGTAGGTTTATGTCTAAGGGCAGCAGGCCAAAATCTTCGTATATTTGTCATGGGTTTTCTGACCCATCCTTATATTGAAACAGAGGACAGCGCACTTTCATTTTTGGCCCCCAATATAGTCTTAGAGCGCCCAACCCTCAAAGATGCCTCTGCTGAGAAAGAACCTGGACACTATGATAGCATACGCATAGACAGAGCCCTTGAACGCGTCCAAGAGGTAATGCATAGTAACAATTTCGATATTGTAATGCTTGAAGGAATCAATGAGCTCGTTGGATCAGGGCCCATACCTGAAGAAACAATCAACGAACTTATAAGGAAAAAACCTGATAAATTGGAACTGGTCTTAACCGGCAACAATGCAGCAGCAGGCACTATCGAGCAAGCCGATCTTGTGACGGAGATGGTTGAACATAAATTTAATGAAGAGTCAATAAACCTCGACGGGAAAAATAAGGAGGGCTGCATAGAGATAGTAACTGGAAATGGCAAAGGGAAAACTACCTACAGCATAGGCCGATCAATGTTTTTTGCGGCAAATAAAATACAATCCAGCATACTGCAATTTATCAAATCTCCGCAGCCCTATGGAGAGGTTATCGCCATTAAAAAATTCCCAAATCTCGAGATTAAAAGTATGGGAAAGGGTTTTATCTTTGGACCTCCAAAAGACTCTGACAAGCATGTTGAAGCGGCAAAAAATGCCTGGGCTGCTGCTGAGGAAGAGGTATTCTCATTAAAATACCGTCTAATCGTATTAGATGAAATTAATATAGCGACTAACCTGGGGCTGCTCCATCAAGATCTAATAAAAAAATTGCTCTTATCTAAGCCTAAAGACATGCACATTATCCTTACCGGCAGGAATGCCAACCCGGAAATAGAGGCCATGGCATCTTCCGTGATTGAAATGAAGGAAATAAAGCATCCTTTTAACAAGGGGATAAAGGCACGTAAGGGAATTGAGTACTGAGCGCTAAAGTAAACCTCACAGAGATCAAAAACGGTTTTTCCCATTTTATGAACTCTGTGAGAAATTCAAAGATCAAAACTCTAATCCTTTATGTTAAGCGTTCTTTTTGCTATCCATTTATCGTGATCATAGTCAATGACCCTCTGAAGCATTATTTTTTGGGCCATAACAGGTCCTGCCCCATGCCAGGTACCAACACCATGCAGCCCAGCGGTCCAGTTCTGCAATAATTTTGTTACCTTCATAACATTCTCTGCAGATGCATCAGAGCCAAAACTAAGATATTCCTTCACATACTCCTGTATTTCAGGAGTTTTAAGATCCCTTAACGAAGGCATGGTCACAATCAGGCCCCCGCCAATGTCACCTGCCAATGCCATAACCCTCCAGAATGCATTGGCAACATTAAGCTTCGATACATTTCCCATAAGCTCATCAGGGAGAAATACACCCGAGCCTTTAGGCTCTTCACCCCCGTTGTATGCCGCTGCCAGGCCGCAGGCACGACTTGTCTCCCTTAAAACTACCATCTCCATTAGCTCTTCATTTATATGGCCGGCCTTGTCCAAACCCTTATACTCCTGCAATAGTTTACATGCACCGATTATTTGATTCATAAAACCTACCTTGCATGTTCCTCCACAGGTCATACGATGTGTCCTGGCAAATCTGGTTACTAACTTTACTGAATACTGATACTCTCCGCAGTGAAATACCCTCTCCCATGGAACAAAAACATTGTCAAATATAACCATGGAGGTTTCCCTTTGGCCATAAAGCGGGTTGCCAAGCTCTTCCATGTCCTCTGCCTGTTCCCTTTCAGCAGAGTTAGGCGTATATTGGCATACATAGGTGATGCCCTCCGCATCGACAGGCGTAGCAAATGCAACTGCATAGTCCTCCTCACCTTTGTAATGGGCGGCCTGAGGTAAAACATTTATATAGTGGCTTGCAAATGCTCCACTAATATTTATCTTTGCCCCCTTCACTACTATCCCATCCTTATTCTTATCAACAATCTTAAGGGATAGATATGGATCCTCCCAGTCGAGCGTTTTCTGCTTTCTGCTCCCCCTTGCCTCTGTTAATGCACCAGCAACAGAAAGATCCTCTTTCTGGACCATCTTCAGGTACTCCAGAAACCTTGGGTGATATTCAGTTCCGAGCTCTTTATCCATCTCCCATGTTGTTGCATAAAGCGAGTGAAAGGAATCATACCCAACGCACCTATAAATACATGTACCAAGCATTTCAGCAGTAAACGTGCCCGCCTGCGCCTTTGCTACAAGATCATCGACACTGGCGCTCACATGAGTATATCTATTTACCGTATCATTAATCAGTGGGGAGTGGCATGTCATGATATTCTTATACTCCGGGTCAAGTGCCCATTCATAACTGGCCTTATTTGCCTCAACAACCGTTCTTGTGACTTTATTGGTAAGGATGTTATCAATCTTTTTTCCGTTCATAAAGATACGCGGTTTAATGTCCTTTAAACTCTCTTCAAATTGTTCTGGCGTCATTAATGACATATTTCCCTCCTCCTTTTATATTTTTACACGAAATTACTTTTATATCAGTGTATTTCTTACTCCGTTAAAAAGAAAAAAACAATAAATTTTAGCATATCTTATTACGTACTAAGAAAAACTCGCACCCCATCATTTCCGTAAAAACTGCTAAATGACCTATCCTCAATGCTGCACAGCCCATAATTACATTACTGAAATAGGTTTTTACCCTCACCTAAAGACCAACGGACTAATCCATAAAAATTTAACGGAATGTATGGCTTAAGATGACGATAGATTAAGGTGAAAGATATACCAGGGCAATTATCATCATGTATCAGGTTCATATAAATTCTCACATTGCGTCAAAAAAGGGGCACTGTTTAAAACAATTAAAAGGAATGAAAATTGTGGATGATAGTAAAAAATTGGTTGAGGAAATTAATAAAAGACGTAGGCTAAAAATAAAAAATGACCTCTACAGATGAAATCAATACGCTCAAAGGTTTGGCGGTGTGTTTCTATGAAATAAGTAAATGTCAATCAAGGAGAAAAAACATGGAAAGTCTATTAATCAACAAGCCCATTCAATGCCTCATCAAGCTTTTCCATCAATAAATGATCGCCTTCATTATGTTCCTTTGCCTTTTTAAAATGAAAACGAGCTTTTTCTAATCTTTTTTGTCTCTTAAAGTACATGCCTAAGTTATAGTGGGCTTGGGACAGTTTTCCTTGACGACCGTATATGAAGCCAAGGTTGTAGTAAACACTGTCCTCTACTGGTGGCAGGAACGTGAGTCTTTTGTATATCGTCAATGCCTCTTCATATAATTCAAGCTTCTGCAAAGATAAGGCCAAGAGGTTCATTATGGCCTTGTCTTTTGGAGACTTATTCAATGCCTCCCTTAAAATAGGCAAGGATTTCGTGTATTGACCTGTATCCTGATATGCCTTGCCTGTAGAGAACATTATTGGTATGGAATGTGGCATTCTCTCCCGGGCTATTTTAAAATGACTCAGGGCATCCTTAGCTGAACCCTCTTGCTCCAAGATAAGGCCAAGGCCATAATGGGCTATTGGTGACGTGCTGTCCTTCTGGAGTTTCCTGTTAAACTGCCTGATCGCAAATGACCTTTCACTGCATAAGGCCATTACCATAGCATGAAATAAGGGAAACTCCAGCCTGAATTTTTGAGATTCTTTACATTCAGGGGCAATCCCGGCATTTTTTGCCATTGTCTCAATATTAGACATCCTTTCAGCTGCCCCTGGATGAGTGAGCAGGTAAGAGGGCATATTTCCTTGACTATACCACCTTTCCTTTTGCATCTTTTTTAAAACGCTGACCATTCCCCATGGATCAAAGCCCGAAATACTTGCATACTTTAACCCTAACTGATCAGCCTGCCTCTCATTGTCCCTGCTATAACCAAGTTCTGCCTGTATACCTGCCGCTATAGATCCAGTCATAATTGCACCTGCAACATCACCGCCGATAAGGGCTCCTGCCAGTATACCAGCCATAGTTGCAAGACCAATTTTTTTGGACCTTTCCATCCGAAGCGCAAGGTGCCTGCCGCTAACATGCCCCAGTTCATGAGAAAGAACAGAGGCCAGCTCATCAACTGTGTCCATAATATTTATCAGGCCCGAGAAGAAAAATACATGGCCGGCAGGGGCTGCAAATGCATTAATTGTGCTATCTTTTATAACATAGCAATTTAGAGGGAAATAAGGGACTTCTATTTGTTTGCCTATGTACAAGCCAAGGCCATTTATATACTCTACTAAATAGGGATACTCTGCAAACTCAAACTGGGATTGGATTTTCTTGAGAAATCCTTCTCCAAGCTCAGCCTCATCTTTTATAGACAAAAATGCCTCTGTCTGATTGGCATAAAGAATGATTATTAAAAAGAGAGATAGAAAATTTACAAGGAGTTTTCTAATTTTTACCTTCGCTATTTTCATTTCTTAGCTCTATGCGCGGGGCCTCGATCCATAAACCTTCGAGGTCATACGATTCTCTTACGGGCTCATAAAAAAGGTGGACTATTACATCACCAAAATCCAATAAAATCCAGTGCCCATCATTTTCACCCTCTATTCCAAACAAGGTAACTCTCTCATCTTTCATGCGTCTTTTTAAATGTCTTGCGATGGCCTGGACCTGCCTACTCGAGGTACCACTGGCAATAAGAAAATAGTCAGCTATTGAAGAAAGTTTTTCTATTTCAAAGAGGACGAGGTTTTTGGCCTTCCTCTCATTAATAATTTTAACGCATAAAAGCGCCTTATCGAGTGGCTTCATTAAGCAGATATAAACCTTTTTTTTTGATATATTCTCTTACAACCTCAGGAACAATAAACCGGATGGAATCGCCTGTGGCCACCATTTGCCTTATTCTACTGGCCGAAATATCCATTATGGTCGTATCCATTGAAAGCAAAACAGTTCCCGAAGGGTGACAAAAGCATTTTTTATTTTCATCCCATGCAAGATTGGCATCAAGGGATTTAATAAATGAAAAAAATTCCCCCTTTTTATATTTACCTCTATTAATTACAACAAACGATGTATACTTGAAAAGGCTTCTAAAATCTTTCCAGGTTTTTATAAGTGAAAACGCATCTGTTCCAATAATAAAAAATAGTTCAAGGTCAGGTCCAAAGTGTGAATGAAATAACCTGAGTGTATCTATGGAATAGGATAGGCCAGGCCTTTGACCCTCAATATCCCAAACCTTGAGCATAGGTGAAAGCTCACTCGCCAAGCGAGTCATTTCCAAACGATGAGAAAAATCAACTACCTGTTCAGTATTCTTGTGAGGAGGTAGGTTAGAAGGTATTAGATAAACCAACTCGAGGTTAAGTTTCCAGCCAATCTCCTCAGCAACCCTCAGGTGGCCTAAATGAATAGGGTTAAATGTTCCTCCAAGCATTCCTAGTTTCACTGTCTAACCTGTCCGGAGCCAGTCACAATAAACTTGGTTGTGGTTAACTCCTGAAGCCCCATTGGGCCATACGAATGAAGTTTTGACGTATTTATTCCAATCTCCGCACCAAGGCCAAGTTCAAAACCATCATTAAATCTGGTAGATGCATTAACTAACACGACTGACGCGTCAACACTTTCCAAAAAACCCCTCGCCCGGTCATAATTCGAAGTTACTATTGCCTCTGTGTGCTTAGATCCATATCTATCAATGTGATCAATTGCCTCGTCCATGTCTTTGACAATCTTGACTGCCAGCACAAGATCCAGAAATTCAGCGGGCCAATCGCTTTCACGGGCAGGAATAAGACCCGGCACTATTTTAACCGTATTCTCACATGCCCGTATTTCAACCCCTGCATCCTGAAAAACCTTTATCATGTCAGGCAAAAAAGACATGGCAATATCCTCTTGAACCAGCATTGTCTCCATTGCGTTGCAGACACCAGGTCTCTGAACCTTCGCATTAAAACATATATTTTGGGCCATACTCAGATCTGCATACTTATCTACATAAACATGGCATACACCCTTAAAGTGCCTCAATACCGGAATGCGGGAATTTTCAGCAACAAATCTGATGAGGTCCTCGCCACCCCTGGGAATTATAACGTCAACATAGTCATCCATTTTAAGAAGGTATCCAACTGCCTCATGTTTGGTAGATGAAATGACTTGTATGGATTTCTTAGGTAGATCCGCCTTTTCCATGGCTCCATTTAGAATTTCGTTCAAGATCAAATTGGAATTAATAGCCTCAGATCCACCCTTCAGTAATACCGCATTTCCGGACTTAAGGCAAAGGGCTGCAGCATCAACCGTTACATTAGGTCTTGACTCATAAATAAAGCCTATTACGCCTAAAGGAACTCTTATGCGGCCAACCTTCAATCCATTCGGCCGTACCCACATGCCTGGAATTTCACCAACAGGGTCAGGGAGTGCCGCTACCTCCCTTAATCCATCAACCATTGAATCAATTGTTTCCTCATTTAGTTTCAATCTGTCAATCATTGCATAGCTTAAACCATTTTTTTTGGCCAAGTCTACATCTTTTGCATTTATCTTAATTATCTCATCCTTCCTTAAGTGGATCTCCTCTACCATAAACTCTAAGGCCTTGTCTTTTTTATCTCTCCCCGCATTCCTCAGCACTCTAGAAGACTCCCTTGCATCTCTTGCCATAGCCAATATTTCTTCATTTAGATTGATCTGCATCTGCTATCTATCCCAAAAAAGTAATTTCATTTGTTATTACAAGGTTGTCCTTATGTATCACCTCATCATAATATTTGTATCCTAAAAAACTTTCTATATCTGAGCTTTTATGGCCCATAATCCTTTCTACATCGTTTGACCGATAATTAACAAGGCCAACTGCAAGCTTCTTTTCCTCCTTGTTTATAACAATAACGGAATCCCCGGGGCTAAACCTATCACAGACAGCAATAATGCCGGAAGGAAGAAGGCTTTTGCCATTCTCCAACAGGGCCTTTTCTGCTCCTCTATCTACCATTATCTTTCCCTTTGGAGATTTTGTAAAGGCAATCCAATGCTTGCGTCTTCCCATTGGCACATCCTGAGGTAAAAACAGAGTGCCCTCTTCCTTGCCATCGAAAATTGCCTGAATAATGTTTTCCTTTAATCCATTCGCTATAATAGTAGGAATCCCGCAAAGAGATATATTTTTTGCTGACCTGACCTTGCTTTCCATTCCTCCTTTACCTAAAGCCCCTGGAGTGGAACTAGCCTTTTTTTCAATCTTGCCTGTTATTTTTCTTATTAGGGGAATTAACCTGGCATCCTTATTTACCCTCGGATCATCATTATAAAGACCATCTATATTTGTCAGGTTAATAACGAGATCCGCCCCTATAAGATTTGCCATCATAACGCTCAGGTTATCATTGTCTCCAAATTTTATCTCATCCACCACAACAGTATCATTTTCATTTATTATGGGAACAATCTTCCAATTAAGAAGCATAAAAACGGTATTTCTTGTATTTAAGTATCTTTTCCTATTAGTGAAATCATCCCTTGTAACCAAAATCTGAGCTACTGTCTGACCATAATTCTTGAAGGCTTTTTCATACGAGAGAATAAGGCTGCCTTGACCTATTGCAGCAATGGCCTGCTGTTGGGATATAGATTGCGGTCTTTTAGAGAGTCCCATTTTCCTCATTCCAGAGGAAATGGCACCTGAAGATACAAGGATAATTTCTAGCCCCCTTTTTTTCATAAGCGAAGAAATATCCTGGCTAATGCTGTTAATGACATCCGTGTTTAGGCCGTTATCTGCTGTTAAAGCGCCGCTTCCAATCTTTATTACAGCCCTCTTAACCCCTTTAAGTATATTTTCCCTTGTATTATTCATACTTACTATTTAATAGAATTAATGCTTTTTACAATGAAAAGGCTATACTTTTCAATAATTCTTTAAGATTTTCTATACCATCGCCAGTAAGTGCTGATATTGCCATACACTCATAGCCCTTTTTAATAAAGCCATGAATTAATTTTTCTAAACATTCTTTTTTAAGAGGTTTTACGTCGATCTTATTTAGCAAAACTATCTGCCTTCTTTTTTCAAGAGAATCTGATGACTGCTGCAATTCCACTTGCACCGTTAAAAAATCGCTATGGATGCCTTTAGAATTACCCCGATTTATATCTATTACATGCAGAAGGACCTTTGTACGCTCAATGTGTTTCAAAAATCTATTGCCCAACCCTTTCCCACTGCTTGCCTCCTCTATGAGGCCAGGAATATCTGCAATTGTAAGGGATAGGCCTTCTTCAAAGGCAATGACACCCAGGTTAGGGGCAAGGGTTGTAAATTCGTAATCGGCTACTTCTGGATGGGCGTTAGAAAGTCTTGACAGGAGTGTAGATTTACCAACATTCGGTAATCCTATGATGCCAATGTCCGCAATAAGCTTGAGTTCCAGTTTAATCTCTTTTTCCTTTCCCTCCTCGCCTTTCTGTGCAAATCTGGGGGTCCTGTTTGTTGAAGAAGCAAAATGTTTGTTCCCTCTTCCACCGCTTCCACCCTCTAATAACAAAATCTCCTGGTTATTATGCGTTAAGTCTGCAAGAATTTTTTCAGTGCCTGTATCTTTTATCAAAGTCCCTACGGGAAGAAATATCCTTATATCTTTTCCCTTTCTACCCGCCCTGTTTCTGCCGCTTCCCGGCTTTCCATTCTCCGCTTTAAAATAACGTTTTGAACCGAAATCATACAGGGAATACATCTTCCCCGTCGCCTTAATTAAAACATCTCCTCCCTTTCCCCCATCTCCACCATCCGGCCCACCTTTAGGGATAAACTTTTCTCTTCTAAAGCTGACGCAACCATCCCCGCCCTTCCCGGATTTAACAACAATATTAGCCTCATCGACGAATCCCACTTTACATACCTTTCTATAATCTTTCTGCTTTGTAACTACTCAGCCGCCGATCTACGCTGATTACCGCTGATACTTCGTCTTCTATTATCATATACAAATCTTTTGAATTCTGGTTTTTTGCCACAATTCAATCAACCTCATAAAAGCTTTTAAGGATACTATTTGTCGTTTCTTTGTGTTTAAACGTCTCTGTGTTCATCTGTGTAAATCTGTGGCTGACTAGTTACCAAGGGTTTATTATTAAAAGACGGGCTGGATTCCAATTTCACTTGTATACCAGCCCGTTTAGGATGGGTGCTGTTCTTCTTTTTGAAGTATAAATAAAAGTTGGAAGATTTTAGCGATCAAATTTTTTCTTACAAATATATTTCTTGAAGCTGATATATTACTTAAAGTAGGGTTTAAATTTAGCACAACTATTTAGCTCTAAAGCTACTTGGCATATACGCTAATTTTTTTCTTATATTTACCATCCCTTTCAAAGGTAACGACACCATCAATTTTTGCAAATATGGTATAGTCTTTTCCTAATCCCACATTATTTCCAGGGTGGAAAGTGGTTCCTCTTTGCCTGACAAGGATGGAGCCTGCACTAACATTTTGCCCCCCATATCTTTTAACCCCTAACCTTTTCCCAGGGCTATCTCTGCCGTTTCTAGAACTACCACCTGCTTTTTTGTGCGCCATTTATTTCTCCTTTTATCATAAGGTTAAATTCTATCATTATTCTTTCTCCTTGGAAGGACCTACTGTAATAATTGATCAAATACGTTGTATCAAAAAAACCAAAGCCGGATTAGCTAATCAAATAAAAAGTCAGCATACATTTAATGTAAACTATGCCGGGTTACCCGTTTATAGCAGTTACTTTTAAGCCCGTAAAATCCTGTCTGTGGCCTTGTTTTTTTCTGTACCCCTTTCTCTGTTTATACTTGAAGACCACAATTTTTTGGCCCCTTCCCTGTCTTATAATTTTAGCAGTCACATTTACACCATCCAGAACAGGCCTTCCAATTGTTACTTTATCATCCTTTGAGATCATAAGCACTTTATCAAAAAGCACTTCATCCCCTACATTTCCATCCAGTTTTTCTACCCTTAATTCTTCCCCTGGCTCCACCTTGTATTGTTTGCCGCCAGTTTGTATGACCGCATACATGAAAACCTCCAATAATTTTATAGGCAAATAATTATACTCTATATTAGTTCAACTAGTTTATTAGTCAAAGAAAGCGAATGTTTTTAGTATTTTTAGCTGCTGAAAAATTCGCCTTTACTACCTTGCTGGTTTTTGTAATTTTTTTGAATAACCTAAATAGCATGTATCAAATAGAAAAGGTTATATATACCCAATTTGATCTCTGATTTTGAATTTAAATACTCTAATTCTTTAATAATGTCAATACAACAAAAATGTTAAAAGTTAAAAACTTTGCCCCTCATGTTTACATTCCACTCCCCCCAGTTTTTTATCTCTAAAATCATAGAAATAGAATATGTAAAAAAAAAGCAAAAACCAAAAGGTGATTGAGATTACTCAGCAAAAATGTAAAATAAAGGTCTTATTTTATCTATTGCCACTCTTGTATGTAGCATCTCGTACTATTATATTGTATTATAAAACATATTAAAGGAGAATTTTTATAATGCCAATCTATGAATACCAGGCCAAAAACCCACAAAAAGCATGTGAAAAATGCAAGAGGGGGTTTGAATATATTCAAAATATAGTCGAAAAGCCACTATTATTTTGCCCTTATTGTGGGGAGCCAGTGAAAAAAGTTATTTCCTGGTGCCATGCCGCAATCGTCGAGCAATCCCGTGAGTATAAAAATATTCAACAAAAGGTCGAGGGCTATGAAAAAGAGGGTATGTACAGCCATGCCGCAGAGCTTGCTGACAAGTACTCACACAAGACAAACGATAGTCTCTTCAAAGAACGTGCCCTAGAAGATTACAAAAAGGCTGGCTATAACCTTGATGCGAGCTCAGACGTCACAAGTTAACCCAGATTATGCAGTGCTCACCTACTGCATAATCTGGGTTTATTACGCATTTTCTGGATTTACTATCTTAATAATCTCTGGTTGAAAAGAAGGCTTTTTGCTTAGGGAGATACTTGCAAACTTCACAGCAATCATAGACACCCCTAAACAAGCAAAGGAGCAAATCAATGTAGATAAATTGGTGTCAAAATCATACAATTTCCCTAAAGAATAACCAATGGCCGCACCCCCGATAAGGCCTATGGCTGGTATCATGTATACTACCATAGAGGCCTTTGTGACTGCCCCAAAGGGCAAACCAATCGTAACTGTATCCCCAACCTCTGCGCCAACAGCGTTTAAGGTCTCAGATAAAACCTCTTTTCCCCCTCCGAGCATATCACAAAAACCCTTAGCAGAACATTGTCCGCACATTGCCTGTCTATCTATCAAAACCAGGGCTCGTTTATCCTTAATTTCTTTAACTATTCCCTCTGCCTCATTCATGTAAGACCTCGGAATTCTGCCCTTTTTCTTATATTGATAATCCATATCTCTTAATCCCTTGTTATTAGAAAAACCTGTGCTTTTTTTATCATTAGCATTTAAAAATTCAAGTTTATAAATTACATTATTTTATCAATAATAGCATACATAGCGCATTTACTGTAGAAAAAAGATGCCGGCAACATAACATCCTAAAGCATTTAACATTTGCTGGTAACTAAGCCTTGCTCGAGATACATTTCTAATGGATATGAATTAGAAGAAAGGGAGATAACTACTTACGCATACGAGACATTGCATACTATATAGTGTACCAAGAGGTAAATTTGTTAATTTTCTGAAAGAAAAACATAATAAAATCAAGGAGGGTATAAAACTGGCCTAGTCTATATAAGCCACACTTTTTCTTTTCATATTTCTCTTTAAAGATCCATACGATCTATACTTGATGATTCTTTGGATATTTCTTGAGATACACTATCTATTACGGCTGGAACTTGCGAAGGCGTTAGGCCAATCTTTTCTAACCGAGAATAAAGCCCGTCTGTATTAATATGCTCTAATTCTTTTCCTAAATGAAACCTGCTCATAATTAAATCAGCAAGGTATATTACATGGGTAAGTTTAGGGTTTCTTGTTGAACGCTCTGGTTGGTGATGGTATAAGATGGTGTCTGATAGACCATCAGATAAGCCCCATTTTTCAGCTAGCACTCCACCCACCTCTGCGTGGGTGATTCCAAAACTTTCCCTTTCCAACTCACAAAGATCCATGCCCTCTATCTGTGTCCGCCTATAAAATAAAGGCAGTTCTGCAACGAGGTATTGATCTAAAACCACCTTGCCTATATCGTGAATAAGCCCTGCAGTGTATGCTATATCAGGTGTTGCAATTTTTAAAAATCTTGCTAACTTTTCTGCAGCCCTCGCGGTATCAAGGGCATGCTGGAAAAGCCCTCCTCTGCATAGGGAGTAGCCTCCCTCAGAACAGGAAAAATATGGCTCAAAAGAGGCGGATAAAATCACCTGCATGATTAATTTCTCACCTAAAATCACCATCGCCCGGTCAATAGAGTCGACCTTTTTCTTCAGCCCAAAAAATGTTGAATTGCAGAGTTTAATTACCTTGGCACTTATTATCTGATCCTGCTTTACCTCCCTGGCAATCATTGGTATATTATAATCCTTTTCCTGGATCATGCGAATTATCTTAAGCGCTATTTGTGGGATAGGACGAACATGGTCTATCTTGTGAAATATCTCTGACCTATCAACTTTTCGAGTACTTCTCTCGCTGCTGGAAGCTGTTTTACTGATCGGTTCGATAGAGCTTGTAAATGTTTTTAGGTCAAGAATCAATTTGCAGCTAAAATATCCCCCTGTCTCCGACTGATTAATTCTTATCCCATTTTTCCTTAGTATTGTATTGACAATCTCTGCTGTCTTACCGCCAATGTCAAGGTAAAGGTCTTCTTGAGTTACAGGGCCAACAAGGGCGCCTCCTGCTACAGTGGCCTCTAATTCTTTTTTTTTCGCACCCATACTATAAAGCGTATCTAAAAAAAGCGGCATACCGGTTGTTGCGTAAATTTCTTTCTTTCCAGTGTAGTCATTACTCGTTGGTTCTGGGAGAAGCAAATGAATTAAACCTTCCACCTCGGCCTTCTTGTCACACAATGTTACCCCGACACAGGTTCCAAGATAGCTATATAGAATACCATTTTGCCTCTTGGTAGCTACGTAACTTCCAGGTGCTACATGATGCTGGCGTATGTTTGAAAAAATTTGCATAAATAGTTACTATAAAAACCCCATGATCAAAAATTCAATTTTCAAAGGTAACATGAATCACTCGACTTTTCTAAGGCATCTTTTATGCTTTCTGATAGTTGATGAAGTTTAAATGGTTTTTGAAGGAACCCATTGCATCCTTTTTTTATTATCTCAGCAGCCTTACCCTCCAGGCTATAACCGCTTGAAAGTATAATGCTTATGTCCTTATCCATTTGCTTTAATATATCGCAGGTCTCTCCACCGCCCATACCGGGCATTATCATATCCAGAATCACCAAGGAGATCTGGCTTTTCTTCTCTTTGAATACCTCTATTGCCTCCTGACCACTTTTAGCAGTTAAAACCTTATATCCAAGGGCCTCAAGCATCTCCTGTCCCACGGAAAGAACCATTTCTTCATCATCTACCAAGAGTATCTCACCAAAACCTTTAACTGCCTTTTCAACCTTGGTGATAGAATCTATTGTCACCTTTTTGGATGCAGGAAGGTATATCTTAAAGGTAGATCCATGTCCCAGCGTGGATTCAACATCGATATAACCTCCATGACCTTTTATAATTCCAAAGACCGAGGCCAGGCCAAGGCCTGTTCCCCTTCCCATCTCTTTGGTTGTAAAAAATGGATCAAAAATCTTCTCCATCGTCTCTCTGTCCATGCCTGTCCCTGTATCCGTAATGCTTAATAAAATATAATTCCCCCGTTTTGGTTTATACTGTCCATCACTCATATCCTTACTTTTTACATTCATGGTTTTTATAGTAAGTGTCCCACCTCCTGACATAGCATCTGAGGCATTTATAAAAAGATTTAATAAAACCTGTTCCACCTGTCCTTCGTCAACCTCTACTAGCGACAAATCATCTGCCAGCTCCTTATGAATAATGACCCCCTTTCTTGTTCTTCCAAATGTTTCAATTATTATTTCAATTAATTTGTTCATATCAATGGGTTTTATTTCATATCTTCCCTTTCGCGCATACCCAAGTAACTGTGAAGTGAGCTTGCTGCCCATCTCAATCTGCCGCTCGATATTCCTTAGCCGGTCGTAGTGGCTACTCTCAGCCTCTGTTTGGGTAAGCATAAGAGAAACGTTCCCCTGCACAGCCATAAGAATATTATTGAAATCATGCGCAATCCCACCTGCTAATGTACCTATAGCCTCCATTTTCTGAGCCTGGTGCAGTTGGGCCTGCAGCCTCTTTGAATCGGAAATATCCCTAAGTATAACAAGCATACCAGACGGTTTTCCCTTATGATCTTTATAAAGAGATGCGCTAATGCTTATGTCAATCAGATCTCCATTCTTTGTAAATCTCTTTGTTTCAAAACCATGACAAGGCCTTCCTTCTTCCACTACACTTTTAATAGTAGCCATAGTTGCCTTCATTTCTGACTTCGGGACAAATGGGATACGCCCGTCTTTGACCTCTTTCAGGGTCCATCCAAACATCTCTGTAAATGAAGGGTTTACGTAATTTGCCCTTCCCTCTAAATCATAGGTCACTACTGCATCTGCTGAAGAATTAATAAGGGATCTATAAATCTCCTCAGCCCTTTTAGACTCCTCATAGAGTACCTTAAATTTTTCCTCACTTCTCTTTAAGGCCTCTTCTGTCAGCTTCTGTTCTGTTACGTCCATATAGTAACCAAAGGCCGCTGGTTTTCCATCATGCTCAATGGGGACTATCTTCTCCGAAATCCAGTTTGTTTCCCCGCTCTTTGTAACGGCCCTGAACTCAAATGGCTTAACGCAATAACCTTTAAGCATCTGAATGGCCTTTTCCCTTACCATGCCCCTGTCTTCAGGGTGGACAAGGGTGAGGGATTCCATATTCAGCAATTCCTTATCGCTATAGCCTGTAATCCTTTGAAATTCAGGGTTTACAAATTGAAATTTTTTTTCCTGGATTATGTAAAAACCAAAGGGTGATGCATTAAATACCTTCTCAAATATTTTTTGGGACTGCTGACGTTGCTCAATTTCACGTTTAAGACTCTCATTAGTCCTTTGCAGTTCAATGGTTCTCTCTTCAATTTGTTTTTCAAGATCATTATGGGCCTCATTCAGGGCGTCCTCCAGTTTTTTTCGATGGAAGAACTCCGGCACTGCAAAGACAGTTGCCTTATTGCCCTTTTCCTGCGTTTTCCCTGTATAATGAAATATATGCTGCTCAATCTTCGAGGGTGGAGCCATTATAAAACGGCATTGTTTATCACCCCTTGCCCGGCATTCTATCTCAACCGCCACAAGGGATATACCAAAACTCTCCTCACACCAGCCTGAAGAGTAACCTGCATTCATTATACATACAGGAAAATCCGTGACCTTCTTGTTTTTTATCCACGCATCCGCCTCAAAAGAAGAATGATGGTCATATATGAGCAAATAGTTTTCATCGGGTGTCGGGTTTGATTCAGGCAGCAGATTAACTACGGCCCATCCTGAATAAGCAAAATGAACAGGCCCAGCCGAGAGCCTTTGTATAGGATCGGTAAAATTCATTTTAGAATGAAATCTTTTGGCATCAGACTTGCCAAGGGCATGAGAGACGTCAAAAAGAAAATCTGTCGCCATAGCTCTTGCATTTTTATCACCACGGTCCTTATAGAGTGTTTCTATCAATTCAAAGAGTTCCACTGACATTGCAGCCGCACGGATAAGTAAATACCTTTCGCCGGAGATTTCTATTACCCCTTTACGCGGATCTTCCACCTTGGTGTTAAAATATTTCCTGACGTATTCCTGGGCATTAAAGAAAACCTGTCTAAATTTCTCATCAACCTTAACGCTATACAGGATCTTTTCTTTTTGGTCATTGCCTGAAACCATCAACCCTCCCCTTGTTTACTCTAATCGTACCAAATAGCACCAGCTAAAGCTAAATCCAATCTTTACACGAGTTCTTACACAATGTATTTTCGTAACCGTTCACGGGTTCAGCGTTCTGCCCGCCACAAAAACGGCGGATAAA
>JAGYMO010000082.1 GCA_018400255.1 Deltaproteobacteria bacterium | reverse complement strand
AGCCACGGCTTTAGCCGTGGATGAATGCGCCTATAGCCGGGATGTCGCACCACTAAGCCCCGCCGTTCGCGAAGCAAATCGGCAAAACCACGTGGTGCCACGGGCTTGCCCGTGGGGCTCCACTTAACTTTATAAATGCGCTAACGATTCAATCAATAGCACTATTATTTTTTTAAGCTTTAACTGGATTCAATGTCAAGGTCTATTTCAACCTTTCTCACGCATCATCCTTAAACAGGGCAACCCTCTCATGCCTAACCTACCTTCAGCATAAAATTAAACCCACATAAAACTCCAGAAAATTTCATATATAATTGGGCCAGATTTCAAAGCACTAAAAATCTTTCTGGTAACCTCTACCTCTAATAAATAGATGAATATTTAATTCATGGCTTCTATAAGACATTTTTTCGCATTTTTTCTTATAGCATCTCAAAAAGTTCACTGTCTTAGTCCATAAATCCCCTTGAAAATGCCGGTTGCCTCTGCTAGTATTATTCTTAGCTTCAGGATAATTTCCCTTTACTTTAGCTTCATTTATAAAATCTCTTATCTTTAAGAAAATGGAACTTAGTAGTATTTTAGAAATGTAATGAATTTGCCTTTACACCTATCTTTCATCAAAGAGGCATCAAAAAACACTGCAAAAACCTTTACGTTATAAATAACGAAACAATATGAAAAAGCTAAAAAAATTTAATCCAGCCCATACAGAGGCTATAGCAAAAATAGTAAATATAAGCCCATATATTGTTTTACTTTCAATGGAATTGAGAAATCTTAACCGAGGGGAATCCCTCATCAAGATAGAAACTGAACACAAACACCACCAAGCCTACGGGATAATTCATGGTGGGGTATGCGCCTCTCTTTTGGATACGGCTATTTACTGGGCAGTGTATGCTGGAATAGAGCAGATAGTGGGATTAACAACGATAGAGCTCAAAGTCAACTACCTATCCCCTATGTCAGATGGAAGGCTAATTGCAAAGGGTAGATGTATAAAAACAGGCAATAAGATCTGTCTTGGCGAGGCATCTATTGAGGATCAAAACGGCAACCTCATAGCCCATGGCACATCAACCTTAATGGTTCTTAATAAACTAGAATTACCAGGCCAGGCAGAACTTCCCCCTAAGTTTATTTATTAAGAAAATTTTTACTCATTGAATCTTATTCTCAGTCAGGCGACAAGAGAACATGTAATCAGGTAGCCAAAACTGTCTCAATCCTTTCCATGGCCCAGTCTATTTCCTCGCGAGTCACAACAAGGGGTGGAGCCAAACGTATTGTATGCTCATGTGTTTCCTTGCAGAGAAGGCCCAGGGTCATTAACTTTTCGGTAAAATTTCTGGCATTTCCCGCCTCGGGCACTAATTCCACGGCAAGCATAAGACCTTTACCTCTCACTTCTTTAATATAGCTGCTCTTTAACTCTAATAACCTGGACAAAAAATATTCCCCCATAGCGGCGGCATTTTCAATCATATGTTCTTCAATAAGAACCCTTAGTGCAGCCCTTGCCACAGCGCATGCTAATGGATTCCCACCAAACGTGCTTCCATGCTCTCCGGGATTCAATACACCCAATACCTCCTTGTTAGAAAGTACAGCGGAAACAGGGTAGAAGCCCCCGGATAAGGCCTTTCCAATAAGCGTCAAGTCTGACTCTATCCCATCGTGTTCCTCAGCAAGCAGTTTGCCTGTCCTCCCAAGGCCTGTCTGAATTTCGTCTAAGATCAGTATTACATTATTTTTCTGACATATGGATCTAACATCCTTAAGGTAGCCTTTTGGCGGTATTATGACGCCTGCCTCTCCCTGTATGGGCTCTACCATAAAGGCAACTGTATTCGGCGAAATAGCAGATTCAAGGGCATCTGCATCTCCAAAGGGTATTATCTTAAACCCAGGTGTAAATGGCCCGAAACCAGATTTTGAATTTTCGTCTGTGCTAAAACCAACAATAGTAATTGTCCTTCCGTGAAAGTTATTTTCACAGACAATAACCTCAGCTTTATCCGCAGGAACGCCCTTTATAGTATAACCCCATTTACGAACTGCCTTTATTACGGTTTCAACGGCCTCAGCGCCACTATTCATCGGCAGAACCTTATGTGAATTGGTTAAATCGCAAATCTCCTTGTAAAGCAAACCAAGCTGATCGTTTCGAAAGGCCCTTGATGTAAGCGTAAGTCTCTGGGCCTGCTCCACCATTGTTTTAACTATCTCCGGGTGACAGTGTCCCTGATTAATTGCAGAATAGGCCGCCAGGCAATCAAGATATTTATTGCCATCTACATCCCATACCCATACTCCCTTGCCACGATTCAAGACCACATCAAGCGGCTTGTAATTATGCGCCCCCAGCTCTTCTTCTAATTTTATATAATCCTTGTAATCCATCATTCAAACTCCTTACTATTTCTATTGTTTTAAATATAGTACATAAGGTATCTTAAAAATATTCATATTGAGCTCGCATAGGCTATAAAGCACAAAAATGAGTGAAATATATTGTATACTTGGACCAAGTAGCCCTTGTATAAGAGAGAAGCTTGATTTAATGTAACATTTTAAATCTTAAAAACAAGTTAAAAGATAGCGTTTTTTTATATTAATGGAAAAAGTTCAAAAAGATACAGCTCAGGAAGTTGCCATCATTTTTATCATGAGCCCACGCGGCAAATAGGGATAAACTTGTTTACCTGGGCCTGAATAGATCAGAAATACACGTAAATAGGCATTGAGTCCTTTACAAGATAGACCTCACATCCCCCATCTCAAACAAAAAGATAATTTCCTTGACAGCATCATTTTTTTTTATTAAATACCATATTTGGTAATCACAGTAGCATATATGGTATTCAGACATGGAAGAAAAAAAATCAGAACATTCTCCGGCTGTTGACAGAGCCCTTGATGTAATCGAACTTTTGGCCATTAGCAAGATCGATTTATCACTTTCTGAAATAAAAAAAAGACTCCACATCCCAAGGCAATCCCTTATTAGAATTCTTAATACTCTATGTGACAGGAGAATATTAGATAGGGGGGAGCAAAGGGGGTTTTATAGGCTGGGCATGCGGCTTCTGCATATAGGGAATAAATTGCAGGATAAAATTACACTTCGATCAATGGCCTTACCATTTATGCAGGAATTAGCAGAAAAAACAAATAAAACCATAGAACTTTCAACCCTCGATAGAGACCAACTTATCTTGATTGAACAAATCGAAGGTAGTGAAGGTGTGCGTCTATATTCAAGAATTGGGAGTGTGTACCCTTACTTTCATGCTGTGGCCGCAGGTAAAATCTACCTCGCCCACATGCCTGAGGAAAAAAGAAAAAGTGTACTGGAAAAAATAGGCCTGCCTGCTGTTACCAACTATACGACAACAAGTATGGGCAAATTAGAAAAAGAACTAAGTGCAGTTATTAAAAATGGTTATGCCTTTGAAAATCAGGAATTAAGAAAGGGAATCAGGCGGGTAGTTGCGCCAGTATATAATTTCCGTAATAATGTAATAGGATGTTTAGGTATCGCCGCCACTGTGCTAAGTTTTGAATTAAATGATAAAGAATATTTAGGCAGTGCAGTCAAAGACGTTGCGGCAAAAATTTCTTACAATATGGGTAAAAGATAACGTATCAATAGTATAGTATATTTGCATTCAAGGAAAAAACCAATGAAGGTCCATAAAAAAATCATTGCTGATATAAATATCAGATTTAAAGACATAGACTCAATGGGTCATGTAAACAATGCCGTGTTTTTTACATATTTCGAGGAGGGTAGGAAGGCATTATTCCAGACCTTATTCAATACCGTGGAACTTACAAATTTTAGCTTTATATTAGGGCATGTTAGTTGTGATTTTATAAGGCCTATAAAGCTAAATGATTCTGTAATTATTCAATTATGGATTAGCGAAACGGGTAAAAAAAAGTTTGGCATCAAATACATATTGGCTAACAAAAAAAATGAATCTACTGTCTATGCAAAAGGTTATTCAGTTCAGGTTTTTTATGATTATAAGAAAAACAAAACAGTGGCTGTCTCTCAGGAATTTATCGATAAAATATCCGACTATATAGAAGATTAAGGTAAGGTACGATAAATAGATGAAAAAGTTTTTTTACCCTTCAAGTATGGTGGTCTTTGGGGTCGCAGATAACCCAAGAAACCTCGCTAAAAATATCCTATCCAATTGCAAAAATATGGGATTCAGTGGCAAGCTTTATGCTGTTGGGAAAAAACCGGGTACAGTCCATGGATTAAATATTGTAGATAATCCGAATGATCTGCCTAAAGGCATTGATTTAGCAGTGATACTCGTACCTGCAAGGTATGTGACTGAAACAATTGAGGTATGTGGGAAAAAGGAAATTCGCCGCGTTATTATTTCTACAGGCGGGTTTAGGGAATTGGGCGATGAAAGCAGTGATATAGAAAAAGACCTATTATTTGCAGCAAGAAAATACGACATTAGATTTATTGGCCCGAATTGTATTGGGATTATTTGCACAGACTCTAAAATATGCACACCATTCACCCCTATGCAGTACGCAAGATTTAAGAAAGGCACTGCGAGCTTGATCGTCCAGAGTGGAGGAGTTACAACACAATCTGCGTATCACTTTTCCGATGAACACATAGGGTTTTCAAAAATAATCAGCGCAGGGAACAAATTAAATATAACTGAGCTAGATTTAATAAAATATCTGATAGATGACAAGGACACCGAACAAATTCATTTATATTTAGAGAGTATTGAAGACGGCAGGGAACTGATAAGGCTGGCTAAAAGCTCAAACAAACCTGTTATAATATTTAAATCAAACGTAAGCCATGCTGCATCACAGATAGCCAAATCCCACACAGCAGCCCTTTCTAATAATGATAAAATTGTAGGTGGGGCCTTTAAGCAGGCAGGCATTATTCGAGCAAAAAATATACAAGACCTGACTATTGCCGCACGTGCCCTTAAACTCCCACCATTAAAAGGAAATCGATTAGTAGCCATATCTCTTTCAGGTGGTTTTTCTGTCATTCTTGGTGATGCATGCGAAAGCTACGGTTTCGAGTGCCCTGCCCTTCCAAGGGAACTGATGGAAAAAATCGAGGATTTTCGCAGAGGTGGTGTAATTCGCATGTCGAACCCCATGGATTTTGGTGATATCCACGACATTAAGGCCCTTGTGTTTACCCTTGAGCGCTGCCTTGCCCTGAATTATATTGATGGCCTTATCCTCTCCTTTATGTATGAACCTGAAATGGCTAAAATGTTTGGAGATGGAATAGGAAGCCCTGAGCAGATATTAAGGTTTTTTAAAAAGATATGCCAAGATACCAATAAACCAATCGCACTAAGCTTTTTTTCTGTAAGGGAGTACATTGAAGAGTTTAAGCGAATAAATACCTTCCCAGTATTTAACGACTCAGTGGAAAGCGTCAGGGCAATGTGGATGCTCCGAGAGTATTGGCGGCTAAGGAAGGGTTAGGAAGGTAAATCATACCCGAACATTTCTATACTACCTTTTATAGAATCGCAAAGCTCTTTTCGAAACAAAGTGGCCCTTATAGATCCTAAAGAACATTGATAAATAAACCCAGAGATCTTGATTTACTATTATGAAAAAAGTTATAAGTGATACCCCAATACAAATAATATAATCCAAGCCTTCGAGGGGAATTCAATGGATCATGTTATGATAAACATGCGCTTACTTTTTAATCCAGGCTCCGTTGCCGTTATTGGCGCCTCAGATAATATGAGCAAATTAGGTTTTCATGTTATGAAAAGTTTGACCAATGGGAAATTTCCTGGAAAAATAATCCCTATAAACCCAGGATCTAATACGGTTATGGGCATAGATGCATATCCCTCAATTAAAGATTATAAGGGAGAGATAGATCTGGCAATTGTAGTTTTGCCGGCAAAATTGGTGCCTGATATATTCAAGGAGTGCGTGGATAAAGGCGTCAAGGGCAGTGTTTTGATTACCGCAGGTTTTAAAGAAATCGATGATCCCTCCGGGGCACATCTCCATATAGAAACAGCAAATATTGTAAACGGTGCAGGGATACCGGTCATTGGACCCAATACCTTTGGTATGATTAATCTCAATAAAAATCTCAATGCATCATTTACACCCGAATTTTCCAACCTACGCAAGGGCAACATATGTCTTGTTAGTCAGAGCGGGGGAATATCTCATCTGCTTGGATTTATGGCTATGGGTTTAAACATGGGATTCAGCAAGATTATCGGGCTGGGCAATCGGCTCAATATAGATTTTGATCGTATGATAGATTACCTTATGTCTGACTCAGACACAAAGGTAATAACCCTTTATATAGAGGGTATCGATAACGTAAGGGGACTCATTGATTCCGCCCGAAAAAACCGTGGCCGAAAACCAATTATTGCCTATAAAACAGGTAAGGGAAAAGTTGGAAATCAGGCATCAATGTCACATACAGGATCTATGGCCGGAAGACATGAGCTTTACCGCTCTGCATTTGATCAGGCTGGTATATTGAGCATTGACAACACAGAAACTCTTTTAGATACAGCAAAGGCAATGTCTGCCTGCCCTTTACCTGAAGGACCTTGTATAGCTGTTCTTTCAGGGCAGGCCGGCCCCTCAATGGCAGCGTGTGATTTATTAGAGTCAGAGGGGTTGAAAATTGATAGTTTTACCGGAAAGACGCAGGAGAAAATCAATGAATTGCTCCCACCATTGGCACTGAGGACAAATCCTGTCGATATGGGGCCGGCCTGGTATGATTCAGATGCAATACAGGAGATTATAAAAGCGGCAATGAATGATGAAAATATAAATGGAATAATCTTCCTGATGATGTTTGCGTCAGCAAACGTAGATGCCCTAAAAGGGATAAGGGAAACCCTGATAAAATGGCAACAAAAAAAGCCTGTTATTAGTTGTATACTTTCACCCCCGGCGATATGGGATGAAGAAATTAAGGAGCTTGAAGAAAATAGGGCCATCGTCAATTATCCAACACCTGAAAGGGCTGCAATGGCCATGGCAAATCTATGGAAATATGTACTAATTAAATAGACGATTACACGAAACTGATAAATATTGGAGGGATGGATGAAAATTATAAAGAATGCATTAAAGGAAGGCCGAACCGTTCTATCAGAACACGAGTCCAAAAGTGTTTTAGCATATTATCAAATACCTGTAAGCAGAGAAATACTGGTAGATAATACTGAAACACTCATGGAGGCACTCCAGGAAATAGGCTACCCAGCTGTGTTAAAGGGCTGTTCTTCCGAGATTTCGCACAAGACAGAAAAGGGGTTGATATATTTGGATATAAGAAATGAAAATGAGGCCAGGAATGCCTTTGATAAAATCACAAAGGATATTGGTGGTCTAAAAGGCTCTGTTCTAGTCCAAGAAATGATAAAGGGGCAGAGAGAGCTTGTGATAGGCTTAACACGTGATCCTCAGTTTGGTCCATGTGTAATGTTCGGTCTTGGGGGAATTTTTACTGAAATACTTAAAGATATATCCTTTCGCCTTGCACCGCTTGAAAAAAGGGACGCCCTTGAGATGATGCAAGACATTAAAGCACATAAAATTCTAGATGCAATCCGTGGAATGGAGCCTGCCGATAAAGATATGCTTGTTGATATACTAATCAAAGTCGGTAAAATTGGATTAGAAAATGAAGAGGTAAAGGAAATTGATATAAATCCTGTGATCCTTTCAGGAAGTAAACCTGTTGCAGCAGATGCCTTAATTATATTAGAAAAACCTAACGTGTAATATCTTCTAAATCCAACTTATTTTGCCCATCGGAGGAATCCGATGGGCAAAAAATCAAGTCTCTCTGTGAACCCTGTGCGTCTGTGGTGAATAATCTTTTTCGTAAATACCTTCTATATGTCAGATACCATAATAGTTACTAATTACGAAACAAAGAAGGAAAACTGACAATGCACTCCACCAATACTTCCGCTCTCATCACAGCCGAAAAAAGTCTATCCGTGTTAAGCCACTATAAACCGTGCAAAGATTTACTGACAATATTTTAACGCCTCAATACATAACCTTTAAGCCTGCCAAACTGGGGTATTTGATAAAGCATAATTAAGAAAAGAACAAGTATTCCAGCTAAATCAGTCCTGTATTCCGGAACAATAAGGCTTATGGAGGCCCCAAATAATATGAGCCTGAGCAATAAAGGCAATTTTCGACCCATAAAATTTTGCAATGCGCACGAAAGGGCAAATACACCAAGCAATGCAGTGAAAGACACCCATATAATCTCCCAAAAACTCCCTACCATCAAAAGAGCGTTATTATAAACAAAGATGTATGGGAGAATAAAGATTACTAAAACAAGGCGGCAGGCACTAAAGGCTGTCTTCATCATTGGGGAATCAGCAATTCCTGCCGCAACAAATGCATCTGGTGCCATTGGAGGTGTAATACCAGCAATAGTGCCAAAGTAAAACACAAAAAGATGCGCGGCAAGCGGGTAAACACCTACTTTTACAAGTGCGGGCACTACTAAAATTGCCAGAATAATATAGGCAGCAACAGGAGGCACTCCCATACCAAGAATAATGGAGGCAATCATCGTCATAAAGAGAAGTAAAAAGAGACTTCCATGGGATAGCTCAATCAAGATGGAAGACATCATAAGGCCCAAGCCTGTAAGGGTAATCATGCCAACAACGATCCCGCCGAGAGACAAAATAGCTACCACAGGTGCAGCCGTTAATGCCCCCTTCTCAAGGCCTGATAAGATCTTTGAAAAAGACATCCTGCTATTCTTCCGAATCAATGCTATTAATGGTATACTTACATTCGCCCATAAAGCCGCCCTGGTAACCGAGCTTCTTTCAATACCTAAGAAATATATCAAGACTAAAAGAGGTATAAAAAAATGCCATCCCTCTTTTAGGGTCTTTTTAAGCGGTGGTATTTCTTCTTGTTTAAGACCGACGAGCCCTATTTTTTGCGCCTCTATATCGACCATTAAAAATATACCGACATAATACAAGATCGCCATCAGGATAGAGGCCTTTATAATGACAAGGTAATTTACCCCTAAGATTTCCATCATAACAAATACAGCACTTCCCATAATGGGTGGCATCAAAAGGCCACCTGCGCTCGAAACAGCCTCAACAGAACCTGCAAAATAGGGAGGATACCCAGTCCTTTTCATGAGGGGGATAGTAATCTGTCCTGTTCCGGCAACATTGGCTGTGCCGCTCCCAGATAGCATCCCAAACAGAGAGCTTGCCACAATAGCAACCTTTGCCGGTCCACCCCTGAATTTTCCACAAATGCCATACGCAAAATTTATAAAGAATTCTCCTCCACCCGCCTCCCTGAGCAAGGCCCCAAAAAGGATAAAAAGAAAAATAAATGTTGCTGAAATTCCAGCAAGCATCCCGAAAACGCCATCTGCCGTCATAAACATGGTATCTATGATACGCTCTGTTCCATAGTTTTTATGCGCGAGAAGCCCAGGCATTATTTCACCAAAACGCGCATAGATAAGCACCAAAACCGCTACCATAGGAAATGCCCAGCCAAGGGCTCTTCTTGTCCCTTCTATTAAAAGGATGATAAAAACACCTCCTATGATAAGCTCGTGCAATGGAGGCTCCAACCCCATTGCACCCATTTTCTTAAACCAAGAAAACAAAACATAAATACCGCTAACAAATATAATGGCTGCGGCAATGATACTATCCAGGCTTAGTCTGTCCTTTCTGCTGCCCTTTCTCATAGGGTAGGTCAAAAATATCAAAATAAAGCCCAATACGACATGAGGGACCCTCTGATTCATGGCTGTAAACTGAAAATAACCTGTATAAAGATGGAATAAACTCATGCCTATGGCTATCCATCGCACCAACTGAGCAGACAGACCGGTTAGCAGTCTCTGCCTTGTACTAACCGCACTTAATTTATTAGATTTCTCCGACTTTTTGCCCATATCCAGTGTCTTGTTTTAAGATTAAAATGGTTGTATTATTAATGGGCATAGAGAAAAATCTCTATGCCCTTAATATATATAATATAATAAAGTGAAGCTATTGATACTGCTCCCTCTTGTCCCAGAAGCCCTTTTCCTTATAATACCGTATAGCACCTGGATGATATCCAACAGGAACTGACTTTGATCCCCTGAAGGCATTCTCAATTGTGTATTTTTTTGCCATGGGATGGATCGCATTTCTCTCTTCTGAGTTATCATAAACCGCCTTAATTATATTATAAACAAGTTCTTCGGACATATCGGCCCTGCAGATCCACATCTGGGGGAGCGCGTAGGTATGAACATCCTTATCAATGCCTTTATAGGTTCCAGCCGGAAAAACAAGAGGCGTTACATTGGGGTACTGGGCCTGCAAT
>JAGYMO010000081.1 GCA_018400255.1 Deltaproteobacteria bacterium | reverse complement strand
ATGGATTTTGTTTACCTCAAAGATAAGCCGTTCCGCCAATTCATCCAGATTGTCCTTGTACGTAGCTATATTTTCGTCCCTTAGCTCAAGCCAGCCTCCAATTTTTCCCCCTTTTATTGAATCTGTTATGGTTGCCTCAGTGCCGCCCCCGGAATCCCATTTGATATCACCCTCATCGAAAAGAATAGAAGACACACTGGCTTCATCTACCAATATATGCCCGTCGCTGGTTAATACGGTTAAGTTTCCATTACCGGCTTCATAGCATTTAATATCTATATAACTGGATAATTCTTCAAGGATAACATTTCTCTGATCCTTAAGATCATTTGCAGGTGAGGTTGCCTCAAGATTGATAATTTCACTATTCAATGAGGCAAGTTGCGTGATCAACTGGTTTACCTGATTTACGCCTTCCTCGATCGACTGATTGATATCCCTCTCTATTGTTACTAAATTTTCTTTAAGGTATTTGAAATTATCTGCCAGAAGGGAGCTCTTTTCATAAACTATCGTCCTCTCTAATTCGCCGGAGGGGTTGTTGGAAAGGTCTTGCCACGCATTCCAGAAATCAGCAAATTGTGCGCTAAGGCTATACCCTGAATCTTCGTTAAAAATTCCCTCTATAAAGCTTAGGTATTTCTCTTTTTCCTCCAAACCTGAAAGGTTTGAGCCTTGATCGCGAAGCCTTTCCTCAAGATAACTATCCCTGGCCTGGACTATTTCATTGATTGTAACACCGCTTCCAAAGGTTAGTCCATTATAGGAAATTGGTGTTCTTGATGTAAATACAGGCGTTTGTTTTGTGTAGCCAGGTGTATCCGCATTAGCGATGTTTTGAGCAGTTACGTTTATCCCATACTGCTGCGCCAGTAATGCATCTTTGGCAATGCTCAATAGTAGGCCTGAGTTTGACATAATCAAACCTCCCTGTCCAGGAGCATAGTATGCCTTGTTTTATCAAGCCTACAGTTAACATTGTATGTTTCCTTTTGTTTCTCATTTCCTGTAAGGATGGCTATCATCTCGTCGAGAAAATTGAGTGAATCGTCAATAAAATTCATGTTTTCGCTTCTCAAAACCTCAATTTCATCCTTTAATTTTACAATAGCCATAGTAAGCTTTTTAAGCTGCGGTTTTTTTGTATCCGGGATTATCTTAAAAATGTGGGCCGCGCTGAATGATTTTAAATCTATATCTAACCCTAAAAGTGAGATTATTTCCTGTCTGGTAGAGTTTATTCTTTGGCCTAATTCTTCCTTTTCTTTGGATATTGCCCAAAGTTTTTCCATGTCAATATTCACCAGAGATTCTCTCTCTTCCTTAAAACAATTAAGTAAATCATTGTAAAGCATTATCTTTTGATAGAAGAGTTCCTCAAGGGATTTTAGCGTATTATCGTTCATAAAAAACTCCTTTATTTAGTAATCGTTCACGGTTCAACGTTCAGGGTTTAGGGTTAGGAAAGAGACTGAAATTGAATCCCCGAAACGGTCGTAAAAAATGCTGGTTTTTTACATCATTTCCAAGTACCTTGTTCCTGATTTGTAGGGACATGGAAGCGGTCGTTCTTCCGGTAAAAAACGCTTACAAAATGGCATATGGGGGTGAGGATACAACCTTTTAACCCCTGAACATTTGAACCCTGAATGATTACTTTATTTACTTATCGGAAGATTGCACGATTAACTAAATAAAATATTAGGGTCTCACAGGGTTTTTAGTTTCTCAAAAAGCATTGCACCGATGCCGATGCCCCCAGCTCTTGCGATCGAATTAGCCAAATTTTCATCAAACATAGATTTTATGATCTTGTTTTCGTTGCTGTTTCCTAAAAGACCCTCTTTATCTACTGTTTTTCCCATTGTCTTAAGCATGTGTGTAATAAAGATAGATTCAAACTCTGTGCAAACATTTTCTAATCTCTTATTTTTATGCCATAATTCCTTATTAAGCCCTGCTAAACCAGGGTTGGGCAGAATTTCATTTGTCATGTTTTTTCTCTCCCTGCCTTATATAATCTCCAGACTTGCCTGTAGCGCACCTGCGGCCTTCATGGCCTGTAAAATAGTTATCAGATCCCTGGGTGTAACCCCAACAGCATTTAATGCCCTGACTAATTCACCAATGGTATTACCCTTCGGAAGCAGAAGAAGTCTTTTTTTCTCTTCTTCTACCGCTACTGACGTATCAGGCGTTACAACCGTACTTCCTCCTGGTGCCACTATGGTTCCTTCCTCCATTTGAACAGGGCCTGATTTTCCCCCCCGCGGTGAGAAGGGCTGGGGCTGGGATACATATTTGGTCTCTTTTATCTCTATGCTAAGGTTTCCATGGGCTACAGCTACGGTTGATAGCCTGACATTTTCCCCAATTACTACAGTGCCTGTCTTTTCATTGACAATAACCTTCGCGACAGAGTCGGTAGATACATCAGTATCCTCAAGTTGCGCGAGGAGGCTGACTGCTCCGCCCTCATAATTTTCCGGGATAGCTATCTTCAAGGTTCCTGAATCAACGGCCTTGGCAATAGTAACCCCCAGTCTTAAATTAATAGCACTTGCCGCTCTTGTGGCAGTTGTAAAATCCGGATTGTTTAAAATAAGTGTTAATTCTTGTTTGTCTTTCAGTGAAAATGAAATCTCTCTTTCAATTGTCGCCCCGCTGCTTATTCTTGCGACAGTGGGGTGATTCTTTGTAACTCCTCCTCCAGCTGCGCCGCCAGCGCTATATCCCCCGACAGATATAGGCCCCTGGGCTATAGCGTAAACTTTTCCATCCACACCCTTTAATGGTGTAAGAAGAAGGGTGCCCCCCTGGAGGCTTTTTGCGTCACCAATTGATGATACAATTACATCAATCTTTTTACCTATGCGGGCAAACGGTGGCAGCATGGCATTTACCATAACTGCCGCAACATTTTTGATCTTTACGTCATCTGCCTGGAGCCTAATTCCCATTTTTTCCAGCATGTTAACCAGACCCTGGACAGTGAAGGTTGTTCCATCCTTATCCCCGCTGCCGTTCAGGCCAATAACCAGACCATAGCCAAAAAGCTGATTTGCCCGTATACCCTTAACACTGGCAATATCCTTTATCCTTGCCCCATTTACAGTATTGGGTAAGGTAATAGTAATGATTAAAAAAAGAAACAGAAACGATTTAAAAAGGCCAGACATGATCAATTACCCTCCCTAACCAACCTGGTTTTTGTTTATCTGAAATTACACCTACACCCGAGTATGCTATTCTTGCATTGGCTACATAAGCTGAGGAAATCTCGTTGGTAGAACTGATATCCTCCGGCCTTATTATGCCTGATATGGTAATATACTGAACTTCGTTATTTACCTTTATCTCCCTCTTTCCATTGATAAGAAGGTTGCCGTTCGGAAGCACATTGACTACTACCGCAGAGATGTATGCCTTAACATGGCCATTTCTATTGCTTGTACCTTCTCCGTCAAAGCTTAGACCCATAGAGGCATTTATCAAATCGTCCTCTCCGGGGTTTTGTGCTAACCTGGGATTCTTTTCCGCTAAGGCCTTCATGTACCCAAGGAATTTTAGTTTAGCATTTATACCGGATGACCTTTTTGTCTCTGTGTCTGCATTGAGTTTTGCCTCTGGATCTTCCACGATTCTAATTGTTACGAGATCCCCAATATTTTTTGATCTTGAGTCAGGGTAAAGGCTTACCCCGCTAGCATCTGACCAAAGTGAGCCTTCTTCTGTCTTTGGCAGCTTAAATTCCGGATACCGGGGCTCCTTAATAGCCTTAACGTCTGCTACATGAGAGGTATTTGTACTCAAGGTAGCGCAACCATTAACAATAATAAGCAGTAAAGGTATTGATAAAATTGAAAAATAATTGTTGACTTTCATAATCGCACCTAAAAGTTTACCATTACGGTTGAATTATTGATGATCTTTGCATATATATTTCTTTCACTCATTGAGTTTCGCACGCTTACAACATCGCCTACATAGCCATCATCTAAGACTAAACCCGGGGTTTCTACCCTTATAAACCCGGATTCTGCAATAATGGTAACTATGTCGCCTTTTTCTACGGCGGGATTTTTTTCCAGCATCCACTCTTTAAGGCATGTTTCCGCCCTAATATTATTCTTTAGCCTCAAGCCAATTACCCTGTCTGTATCACTAAATATATTTTTGGGCATGCGCGAGATGTTTTTTCGTGCAAGGTAAATAGCATCCTTTGTAAGGATTTCTCCTCTCTTCATATTCCTTTTGCTACAAACAACATGATCAAATATATCAATCCATCCGGAGAGCCTAACCGTGTTTTCTGTTATATTTTTAACCTTGATTAAGGCTGTAAGCCTTACATAACCTTCAAGTTTTTGTTGGTTTTTTTCAAAAATCTGAACGCTTATCCTTCCTTGAGGAATCGGCCTGTTACCTGAAACCTTGAACCTTGAAATAATGATGTCGGATCGTTTTTTTCCGGCGTGTTGAAAAATATATTCTTTAAATATATTTAAAAAGGTGCCTTCCTTTATGCTTTGGGAGTCTATTTTACCCTCACCGTTGGTATTTTCAATGCCGGCGCATTGTAATTCAGGCGAAAAAAAGGCACAAAGCACGGCTGTTACGAGGAAAAGAATATAAAGCGTCCTTTTCATGGCATTTACCTCTTTATGTTGTTGGCCATTTGAAGCATGTTATCTGCTGTTTGTATGGCCTTGCTGTTTATCTCATAGGCTCTTTGGGCAATAATCATGGATACCATTTCTTCGACTACATCTACATTAGACATTTCTAGAAATCCTTGAGCAATAGTCCCTACTCCATCTAAGCCTGGAGTACCGGATATGGCTTCTCCAGATGCGTCAGTGGGCCTGTATAGATTTCTTCCGAGGCTGAAAAGCCCTGATGGGTTTGAAAAGGTGTAGAGTTCAATAACGCCCAGGGAGATTCCCGTTCCTTCGGGGTCGAATGCAGTAACGGTGCCTGTTTTATCGATTGTAATCGAAACTGTATTTGTCGGTATCGTGATTTCAGGCTGTAACCTGTCACCGCTCGGTGTAGAAACATTTCCTTCTGAATCTAACTTAAAATTGCCTGACCTTGTATATAGTTCTTCCTCACCGCTTAATACCCTGAAGAACCCCTTGCCCTCTATAGATAAATCCAGTTCGTTTTTTGTTTCCTTAAAATCTCCTTGCATAAACATTTTTTGAACCCCTACGGGTTTTGTGCCCATACCAATATGTATACCGGCAGGTATTTCTCCGCCTTCTGCGGTGATTGATCCGGCTTGGTTTAGGGTCTGATACATTAAGTCTTGAAAGTCAGACCTGCTTTTTTTGAAGCCCACCGTATTAACATTGGCAAGGTTATTCGAAATAACATCAATGCTTAGCTGCTGGGCTGCCATTCCTGTTGCAGCTGACCATAAACCTCTTAACATAGCTAATACCTCCTTTATTATTGAATGACCGCTACATCGTTGATCATTTTATCAGTAGCTTCACCCATAGACTGGATAGCCTTTTGAGTGGCCTCAAATAATCTCATGGTTTCTATCATTTTAATCATTTCTTCTGTTGGGTTTACATTAGACCCTTCTATATAGCCTTGTTGAATACTTATATTTTCAGGGGTAAATAGATCCTGAGCGTCCCCCTCATATTTGTAATAGGATTCGCCCGCTTTTTTAAGCAGATAACGATTTTTAAAATCTACAACTGCCAATGTGTCAACAGTTTGGCTTCCTGCCTTAAGGATGCCATTATCCCCTATGATTACATCTGCCTGATCAACCTTTATAGGCCCATTCTCTCCTAAAACTAAGCCACCATTTTTGGTGGCCAGGAGGCCATCACTATTTATGCTAAATGTTCCATCTCTCGTGTATTCTATGCCCATAGGTGTTTGAATTTTATAAAATCCCTGAGTGCCGATTGCGGCATCCAGTTTATTTCCCGTATATTTCATTGGCCCTGGAGAGAAATCAGTGATGGAAATATTTTCCATCGAAAGGGCCTGGTTAAATGAGATGTGATCTTTTTTAAAGGCAGTTGTGTTGATATTTGCAAGATTATTGGATGTCGTGTTAAATCTATTTTGGTGCATTAGCAACGCATCTACTGATGTATAAATTCCAGATATCACTTTTTTACCTCAGTTATTGTTAAATAATCGTTATAAGGATAAAAAAGCAAGATTAATGCCATGCAATAAAGATTTTTTGATTTGCTTAATACACTGATAATAAAGAAGAAATTGGATTAGGGGTATTTTTTGAGAGGTAAGAGGGGAGGGTAAAAATTTCCTACTGGAATTTTTCTCCGCTATTAATAGAGTATATAAAGGCCAATAGCTCTGCAACTACAGAGTAAAGTTCATTTGGTATCTCTTCATGGATATCTAATTGCGATAAAGCCTCAACAAGATCAGGGTCATCATGAATAAAAATATTGTTCTTTTTTGCAACTTCAATAATTTTTTCAGCTACCTTTCCCCTCCCCTTTGCTATTACCTTTGGTGCATTGTCTGATTTTGGCTGGTATTTTAGTGCCACAGCCCTTTGTTTTTTCTCTTTTATTTTCATCTTATGCGATAAGGCTTATGGTGTTGCTTTCATCGGAAAACATTTCTGTTATAGGCGATTCCTTGACTTTTTCAATGTCTGATAGATGGCATTCCATTAATGAAACGGTAAAGCCTTTTTTCTCAAGGCTGGTTAAGAAGATCGGCAGGTTGTCATCTATAATCTGCTTAGATTCTTTGCTTGTCACCGTAAAATTTCCACTGATTTCATTTTTCTTTACAGAAAGTTCCGCTCTTAGTGGTCCGAGCTTTGACATGTTTAACAAAAATGTTATTGTAAATAAATCTTCGTGGGATTCTTGCCTTGCATTTCTTTCTTTTCCCCTTTTTGGCATGTATATTAACAACTGGCCGAGGGTAAAGACTTTATCGGGTAATTGAATTGGAATGGGTAGGAAAATTTTTCTTTGATTCTCAATGCCATCTTTATTCAGGAGCTGAATATTGCCTATAGTGGTGACTAATTTTTTTAGGGTGTTATTTTCTTCTCCCCCAAGAGAAAGAAGCCTTGAGGCCAGGCCTTTGAGGTCTGTCTCTGTGAATTTTTCGATACTGTTTCTACCTATATTTTTTTGCAGCACCGCATTTTTTAGTTTATTCTCCCAATGGAATCCGGACTTATCAATTATTGTACCTAAAATGCTTTGAGATGGTTCTGAGAATACCTCCATTGTGACATGATTTATCAATTCCTTGAGTATTAAGATTTCTGCCTTTGAAATTTTTTGATTGCTCAGGGAATTAAACAGGGATTCCCATATATTTTCTTTTATTGCGGATAGTATCAAAGGAATGTTAAAGGGCTTTGTATCTAATTTTTGCTCTCCCATTATCTTTAATATTAGGGCTGAGGTTGTCTTTTTAACCTTCAAGGGCAAGTGACTTCCCTTTTTTAAAGAAACATTAGATATTGCCATAATGTTTTTCCCCTTGATGGAAATCAAGAATTGATTTGAAGGGTAAGCCCTTAAAACCCTTGCCTCTATGACCTCGTTGTTGATTAATTTTGGAAGTGATTTGAAATTTGATGATATATACAATGATATATCACTTTCCGGTGGTTTGGCATAAGTTAATTCCAGCAAGATGTACCTCCTTTATTTGCCGAGCTGAGGTGCCTTTTTATTTAAATCCAACACAAGCTTTACCTCCTCTATAGGCAAGGACAAGGAGTTGGCTATTTCTTCCACCTTACGTCCTTTATCTGCCATGTTTACTATCTCTTTTTGTTTGTCTTTACCAAAATATGTACCGCTATCATTTCCGGAATAACCTGCACCCCGAGAATGATTATATGAATCCGCTTTTTCCAGTAAATGATTTGCACCCATTATTTTTTTGTCTAACTGCTCATTTAATTGCCTCAGGAAATCCTGTTTTTCAGCAAGCTGTTCCCTGAACTCAACTGTTATTTTGTCTGCATCAATAAGGAGGGATTCAAGCATTTTTAAGGCCGAATCCAATGATTTATTATTATTGATATTCTTAAATTTTATAATAAGATAAACAAATACAACAACAATCACAAAATCAATCCCTATCAGTGCCCAAATAAGTAATTTTAGCTCTATTAATGACATTTTTTTCCTTGTCAGTAAAGGTGACGCAAAGTAGCTTTTATAGTGTTAAATTATCCTGAAGATTTCCCCCGACCGCAGAAAGCCACGGCTTTAGCCGTGGATGAATGCGCCTATAG
>JAGYMO010000080.1 GCA_018400255.1 Deltaproteobacteria bacterium | reverse complement strand
GCCACGAAGCCACCAGGGCACGAAGAAAAAATACATATGTAATCAGGTTTTATCAATACTGTTACTACGCCGCATACCAACATAGGCGTATCAATACAGTAATTTCATAATCTTTAATCTTTGCGGCTTAGTGCCTTTGTGGCAATGTATCTCAGTAGATACTTTTTTTTGATCATAGCATATTTTTTAAAAAATTCAAATATATATTAGGCTCGCTTAATTAAGAAAACAAAGAAAGTTGGCTGTCTCTAAGGCGCCTTTTTCGTGTCTTCTTCTCTCCCCTTTCAATAAGTTCCTCTTTAATACTATGTAGAAATGGGGATTGGGGGAGCTCGAAATAGCGGTTGTAAAGCCTTCTCTTCCCTGCAAATGATAAAAAAAGGGCTGCTTTTGCCCTTGTCATACCAACATAGAGCAGCCTTCTCTCCTCTTCTCTGTTACTGCCATCCCGCCCTAAGAGCGTGAAGGGAAGGATGCCGTCTTCACAGCCAATTATAAAAACGCAGGGAAACTCAAGCCCTTTGGATGCGTGGATACTCATAAGGGTAACCTGCTCCGCTGATTTATTGTATGTGTCAACAGGACTGCCCAGAGAGAGTTGTGATAGAAAAAGTGAGAGATTGCTGTCAAACGTGTCTGCCATTGAGATAATTTTTTCAATTTCATCCCCGTGGGATTTGGTTATCTCAGGCATATGATTGTTAACTATTTTTGTTATGCAATCCCCTAAAGGGCACAGGCCCCTATCAATTCTCATCTCCATGATCGATTCCAGGGATTTTTCATCTATATTTTTACCTTTCAGGCGTGTCAATATCAATTCATGGGAGGGGTTTTCTATACATTTTAGTACGTCTATGATCGTGCTTATGGGCTCATTTCGGTAAAAGGGCTCTTCCCCGATAAGTTGAGAGGGTATTCCATGGTCGTTAAGGGCCTTGATTATATCCGGTGCCATTTTAGATATCCTGAACAGTACGGCAAAATCAGAAAAGGACAGTGGCTGGTCCCTCTCGCCTCCATCAGAGATATTGCTGTCAATGGAAAAAAACCTGACACCACCAATCATGTTCTCTATAGTCCTTGCAACAAATTCCGCCTCACTTTTTTCCGTTGAACAAGGCTCTATGTGAACAGATACATCCCCAGCCAACCCCGTGAGAAACTCCCCTTTTCCATCAGGGCTTACTACCTGGGAGGACGCCCGAAGTATCCTGTCCGGGCATCTATAAGATTTGCCAAGCCTGAATACGGTTGCCGATGGATAATCATCTTTAAATCTCTGGATAAAGCGGGCATCAGCGCCCCTGAATCCATATATCGCCTGGTTGGGATCGCCGATGGCAAAGATATTGGAATTATCATCAGGGCAAAGAAGCCTTATGAGGCGGTACTGGCTGTTGTTTATGTCCTGGTATTCGTCGATACACAGCCACTCAAATTTTTGACGGATTTCCTCTGCCTCGCCACTGTGTTCCTCGAAAAGGCGGACGGCATAGAAAACAAGGTCATCTAAATCAAAGGCATTTGCTGCCTTCAACATTTCCTCGTAGGTCTTGTATGTATTAGCAAGCTCATTTTCAACGTCATCAGGCCCCTGCATCCTGTTTTTCGCGAGGCCTATTGCGGCTAATATCCTTTTAAGCCCCTTTTCCTTTAAACCCACAGATGATTGTAATAAATCTAATTTCTCCTCCTCCCCAAATATAAGGAATTCCGGCGATCTTCCAAAAAAAGAGGCACACCTCCGTAAGATAGACATGCCAAATGAATGGAAGGTGGTTACAGTAACCTGGCCTGCTGTTTTTTCGTTGTCAAGGTCACGGGCTATCCTCTTTCGCATCTCCTCCGCCGCCTTATTGGTAAACGTAATGGCAAGGATATTTTCAGGGCTTACTCCCCTCTCCTTTATGAGCCCTGTTATCCTTTTAGTCAGCACAAATGTTTTACCAGTGCCAGGTCCTGAAAGTACAAGGCAGGCTCCTTTATGGTGTTCAACTGCCTTTTTCTGCGTATCATTCATTGCAGTTTCATTCGCCTGTTCACCGTGACCGCTTTTATTCAATTTCCTTTCATCGTTTTTCCTGTTGCTGTAGAGTTTCTCCGCTGCCCTGCCCTTCTTCTTCCTGTCTTTGCAGGGCTGCTCAAAAAGCGACATCTGGGAAAGCAGGGAATTAACCTCGCCGGGCCTGAAAACCTTAATCCGCCCATAGGCACCGTCATAGCCTTCCTCAATGTAGACCTCGCTATTTCTAAGCCTTCGTACAGCCTCACCCATTAATTCACCGCCAATGCTGCTTATTTCCTCCTGACTAAGATCAAGGAGGAATTTAAATTCGGGGCCGCCTTTGTCCAGAAGATACTCGTACTGCCCCTGTACAGCCTTGCTATTTGGACCTACACCCTTTATCTCCGCTACAATATTCTTTAAGGGGGTCAATGGGTAATATGGCTTTCTTACAGGCCGTAACTGTCCGTCCTCCCGGTCGGAAAGCTGGATAACCCGGTTTAAGACACCTATTGTGACAGGCTTACCGCATACCGGACATAGTGCGTTTTTCTTTTCCGTCTCCTGTGGCGTCCACCGTATCCCGCACTTTCTGTGGCCATCTAAATGATATTTTCCCTCCTGTGGAAAAAACTCTATGGTTCCCTTGAAACCTTCAGGATCTTGCCCCTTCATGGCGGAGATTATCGCGG
>JAGYMO010000079.1 GCA_018400255.1 Deltaproteobacteria bacterium | reverse complement strand
TATTTAAGTCACCCATTTAAATAAGACATTTTACCTTATATTGGAAAGGATCCGACTGTTAGCTTGTTGAGATGCAGCTTTAGGGGCGCTTTATTCATAAACCTTTTCCAGATCATCAGGTGTTATTGCATCTCCCTCAACATCCCTAACCTCAAATTTTCTCTGTTTTAATTCCTTATAGTATTCATGTTGAATAAGAAGGCTCATGATTTCATTAGTACCAGTCCATATCATTGAAAGGCGACAATCCCGAAGAAAACGTTCAACAGGGTATATGCTCGTATAGCCAATCCCTCCCATTATCTGCATTGCATTATTTATTACAGCCCATGCCGCCTCAGTGCCTACCTTCTTGGCCTCAGAGACCAGCCTTCTAGGATCTTCGCCTGAATCCGCCATCCTCGCCGCTGTATAAACCAGTGCCCTGGCGGCATCCAGGGTACTTACCGAATCTGCAACCATAAAGTTGACAGCCTGAAACCGATCAATGCTGCGGCCAAACGCCTTTCTTCTTGTAGAGTATCGTGTAGCAACCTCCATGGCCGCCCGCCCCATACCTACAGCACCTGCACCGCTGGTGAGCCTTTCGGGAACCATCATTTTGTTGAAAATATGATATGCCTGATGTAGCTCCCCAACAAGATTTCCCCTGGGCACTCTTACATTATCAAAGACTATTCTGCCTGTTCCGCCACCCCTTGTTCCAAGAAGGGTATATATAGTATGATCCTTAACGCCCATATTTTTTTCAACAATAAAACAGCTCATAGAATCATGAGATGGCGAATCTTCAGCTGACTTTGCATACACCAGGAAGTAGTCTGCATCTTTCGCCCCTACTACAAACCGCTTTTCTCCGTTAAGAATAAAATAGTCTCCCTTAGCAAATGCCTTCATTGCCGCCCCAAAGAAATCAGAACCTCCACGTGGTTCGGTCAAGGCTTCTGCAGAGTAAAGCCTGCCTTCATTTGTAGGCTTAAGATATTTTTCCTTTTGCTCCCTTGTTCCGAAACGGTTAATTGCCTCCCCTACAATACTTGGCATTACATAGGCGCATGATATAGAATTGCCAAGGACCCCAACCTCTTCGATTGCCAAAACCTCTGAGGCCCAATTAAGCTCTCGCCCACCATATGCCTTTGGAAAACGAAGACCGAGAAGGTTCCTTTTGCCTGCTATTTCTACGATTGGCCTACCGGTTTCAATTGCACTTACATCCATATCCCGAACAAGCTTGCTTGATATGTCATTTTTAACAAAATTCCTAGCCTCTTCTTGCAATTTTTTTTGCTCTTCAGTCAGCATAAAATCAAACATTTTACCCTCTTTTATGTAAGCTCTAAAATTGATGATTTCGTAAAAATTAGATCCTTATGATATAATACAATTTACTTAATTAGTTAATTACAATGATATGAGGCACGTAGTCGGGGTTTGGCAAAAATTCTTTGACACTATAAACCTTAAGCCTTTTATAAAAAACTTACAATGACAAATTATTGACGTGTACTAATTTTTCTTTCTGGATTTTTCCGATCATATTTTATTGTCTCCTTCGGGGAATGGGAAAAAATCCTCGCCTTATCTAAATAAAAGGCTAAAGATTTAAATAAAGAAGATACCAACCCCTCAGTTAATGTAAGTTATTTTATAATCCAAAAAACCAAGCATCTTTCGATGCCTTTATGCATATCTACTCTTACAGCCTTTAACCCTGGCTTTTCCTAAGGCAATTTAATGTTCAGGCTTTTCATCTTTCTCCAGAGGGTTTGCCTTCCAACGCCTAAAACCTGAGCAGTTGCCTTGCGGTTCCAATTGTTCTCTTTGAGGGTCTCTATTATAAATTTTCCTTCAAGATCCCTCCATTGCATTTTTTTTGATACCTCAGGCCTCAAAGCCCTGGATTCAGGTTTAGGTTTCGCCGGCTTTAGATTATCGGGGAGGTGTTTCGTGCCTATATAGACCTCATTGCAAAGCACTGTGGCATATTCAATGATATTTTCTAACTCCCTCACATTACCAGGAAAGTCATATGCCATAAGCAAAGAGAGGGCCTCTCGTGATATGCCAACTATATCTTTCCCGTTCAGCTTATTAAACCTTTTCATAAAATGATCAGCAAGAAGTGGTATGTCCTCCTTTCTGTCTCTTAAAGGTGGCAAGATAAGTTTGACCACATTAACTCTATAAAAAAGATCCTCCCTGAATGCCCCTTTCTTAACCAGAGATTCAAGATCCCTATTTGTAGCTGCAACAATGCGTATATCTGCGTGAATTGTCTTATTGGAGCCTAAAGGCTCATAGGTTCTTTCCTGCAAGATCCTCAACAGCTTTACCTGTATATTAGGGGGCAAATCACCAATTTCGTCTAAAAAAAGGGTTCCACCCTCAGCGGCCGATATTCTTCCAGGTCTGTCTTTTCTCGCATCAGTAAAGGCCCCTGCTGTATAGCCAAAGAGTTCCGATTCCGCCAAGCTTTCGGGAAAGGCACCTAAGTTAACTATAACAAAGGGGCCCTTGCTCCTAGAGCTTAATGAATGAAAGGCCCTGGCAAAAAGCTCTTTCCCTGTCCCGCTTTCCCCTTGAATTAATACAGTGCTGTCACTGCGGGAAACCTGCTCCAAGATAAAGAACAGCCTGTGCATCTCCCTATTTTTACTCACTATATCAAGAAATGTATTTTTACCCTTCAGCTCTTTTCGCAATTCCTCTACAAGTGTTAAGTCCCTAAATGTTTCAACGCCTCCTATTACGCGGCCATCTTCATCTTTAAGTAGTGCCGTAGAAATACTTATGGGCAGCCTGTCACCCTTTGCATTAACTATGTAGATAGACTGGTTAAGTATACTATTGCCTGTCTCCATTGTTTTTTTTAAAGCGCATTGTCTCTCGCATATATTCGCCCTAAAAACCTCCCAACAGTTCCTGCCAAGGGCTTCCTTTCTTCTTATACCCGTAATCTGTTCAGCTGCCTTATTAAAGGTGGTAATGCGCCATTCAAGGTCAACGGTGAATACACCATCTGCTATGCTGTCAAGTATAATAGATGTCTGGTCCTTTTTCATTTATAGTAATGGTTTTTTAGAATTAATCCTCAAATGCTAACTGTCTTTTATCTCTATTATTTTAATCATAATCAGAAAAAATGTAACGAGAAAAACCGAATTAATCCAAAAAAGGCAGTTTAACGAAGAAAAGAGAAGGTTAAGGATTTTTCTAAAACAATTAAAGATTGTTGAAAACCAGCAAAACTATTTGAATTAAGTATGAAAATTTCGAATTTTACTTTCCTTATCTTATGGGGGTTTCAAAAGACATGCTTTATTATTTGTAATGAATCAATACGTTAGCAATGTTGAGAAATAGGCATCGCCCTAAATTATGCTTACCTGTAATCAACTTTGACAGCCATATATATTTTGTATATTTGTAAACCTCCGATAATCAAAAACGGCCTTCGTGTGAAAAAATGGCAGGCATCAAAATAACTAATTATCTAACTTATTGTTTTTCGTAATAAACTTCTACTTCATTTCTAAAGTAGATACGTTTTTTCATATAGTATTCATCCTATTAATCCTATACTGCTTCAAATTCTGTAATGCCTTTATTCCTTGTTTTTTAAAAGAAAGAAGATCATCATATGCTCAACAATAAAATAAATAATATAATAAAATTAGATACATATGAATATAAGTATTTTTATAGTCATGCGGCGTTAAGTAAATTTCTTATGCCCTTTAATAGGTTAGCTATAAATTAATTTCTTTGATTCAACATACATTTTTATTCCATTAAAATACAAAAATCTTTAACAATTCAGGATGAAAAATGGAAACGATCTGGAGTAATGTAAAAAAGGATATTAAAAGTGTAATCGATGAAAAAAGCTTTTTTTTATGGCTAAGACCATTAAAATATATTGGCTCAGATGAAAAAGATATATATCTTGAGTGCCCAAATAGCTTTTCTCGTGATTGGATCCAGGAAAATTATTCCTCTATCATCTATGATCATCTTTATAAGGCCGGAATTAAAGGTCGCGCCCTAATCTTCAAGGTTTCTTCAGTAAAAAACCAATCTCAGCTTGGCATCACAAGAAATAATAATAACGTAAGACAGTTAACCATTCCAAATATGCCTCAGCGGGGTAAAAATGCTGTTAGGATTTTAAGTAAAAGATTCACCTTTGATAAATTCGTAGTTGGAGAATGCAATGAATTCGCATACTCTCTATCAAGGGCATTAGCCAATGATGCTCATATTTCATATAACTCTCTTTTTTTGTTATCTGAGACTGGCTTAGGAAAAAGCCATTTAATCCAGTCCATAGGCAACTCAATCCTAAATAAAAAACCAGGGGAAAAGGTATTATACTTAACGATGGAAGACTTTATGAATGAGATGGTTTCGTCTTTAAAAAACAAATCAATCGAACAGTTTAAAAATAAATATCGTAAGTCCTGCGACGTTTTACTGCTTGAAGATTTGCACTTTCTCAGTGGAAAAAAGAAGACTCAAACTGAATTAAGCTATACCCTTGACTCCTTGTTTAACGATGGTAAAAAGGTGATCTTCACTAGCCCTTTAGCCCCAAAAGAAATCCCGGATATGGAGAGCATGCTTGCCTCCAGGCTAACCTCTGGTATTATAACAAACATTACCAAGCCCGGTTTCTCCACACGCTTAAAAATAATAAAACAAAAAACTCAAGAGAGAAAAATGGTAATACCTGAAAACGTAGCATCTTATTTAGCCGAAAATTTAGTTAATGACGTAAGACAAATCGAGGGGGCCTTAGATTACCTTATGGCAAACTCCCTATTAATGAAGCTAAAAATAGACATGTCCCTAGCAAAGGAGATTGTTAAAAATATCGCTCCTTATAAAAGAATAGTAAAGATTGAAGATATCGAGGAACTGGTCTGCAGGTATTTCAGAATTACACATGAGGAACTTAGATCTAAAAGCAGGAAAAAAATTATTAATTACCCAAGAGGCATAATTATTTATCTCTGCCGTAAATACACAGATAAATCATTAAAGTATATCGGGGGTCTTCTCAATAGGAACCACACAACAGTCCTTTATGAGGACGAAAAAATCAAAAGAGACATTAAAAATAAAGAGGCTACGAGAAAGGAAGTGGAATTTCTCTGCAGACAAATAGAAAGCAAGATGGCATAATAGAATTTATTTTCCGCAATTTACTATAAAATTTTAGCCTTGAGTTCAAACATATGAGTTTTCTATCCGGTTTTATAGCTATAATCGGACCACCTAACGCAGGAAAATCAACCCTTCTGAACAAGCTTATAGGCCGTAAAATAGCTATCACATCACCTAAACCGCAGACCACAAGAAATAGGGTGTTGGGGATTTGCAATGGCAATGATTATCAAATGATCTTCATGGACACTCCTGGTATTCATAAAACAAAATCCATGCTTCATAAAAGCATGGTTAAGTCCGCCGAGACGACCCTAATGGAAGTTGACACAGTACTCTTGGTTGTTAGTGTAAGTGAAGACATTCACGGTGATAACATGAAGATTGTTTTATGGCACTTAAAAAATTCGGCTAAACCTATCATATTAGCAGTTAACAAAATAGACCTTACAAAAAAAGAGGCCCTGCTGCCAATCATTGAAGCTTATGATAAGCTTAATTGTTTTGAATCTATCATCCCAGTGTCCGCCCTTTACGGGGATGGTCTAGATGCCCTGAAAAAGGTCCTTATAGGCAAGCTATCTCCTGGGCCCCAATTTTTCCCCAACGATTTAACCACTGACAAATCAGAGGAGTTTCTGATATCTGAAATTATAAGAGAAAAGATATTTTATGAGACCAGGCAAGAGTTGCCATATTCTTCAACTGTGTTGGTTGAAAAGATAGAGGAAAACAGGAAGCAAAATATAGTTATCATATTTGCAGCAATACTTGTAGAGAAGACGACACAAAAGGGTATGATTATAGGAAGACAAGGAAAAATGCTAAAAAAAATAGGAGAAAAAGCAAGAATAGATATTGAAAGATTATTTTCTTGCAAGGTCTACCTGAAGCTTTTTGTAAAAGTTGAAAAAAATTGGAGCAGCAACACACGTTCTTTAAGAAAACTCGGGTATTAAAAAACCAGCCACTGTTTATTGCGGCTGGTTTTTGTCAGGAGAAAAGAGAGATTTTTCTGTTATGTTATTATAATATGCAATATCCTTGCCATATTTGCAGCATTTTTTAGTTTCCATGTAACTAGTCGAAATGATAGTATTTTATGGTAGTTATAATTTAGTATGACCACATAATCGTATAGGCAATGTTAAAATATTTTAACATACCCTTTAAAAAATACTCCGGCTTCTTTTTAACTTATTAAAATAACAGCAATTATTCGTGTTAAAATTATTTAACGGGCATGTAAACTAATGCCATCGCATTTTTTATAGAGGAATAAAACAATTATAATAATCCGAATTTTTTCACCTTATAGTGCATCAAATGCCTGCTGATACCAAGCATCATTGCCGCTTTGGCCTGAACATTATTAGAGTACTCCAGGGCGCGCAAAATCAACTTTTTCTCTATCTGCTCAAGGGCATCTTCTAAGGGCATGTTTGCGGGAACAATTTTCTCCAGGTCTATCTTTTCATTGTTACTTTTTAGCATATACTCAGGCAAATCATTTAAGGTTATCGTATCATTTGATCGCATTACAAGGGCTCTTTCAATTATATTTTCCAGTTCCCTTATGTTTCCCGGCCATCTATGGCTATAAAGGCATTTCCATACATCCGGGGTTAGCTCTATTGTTCCAGCTTTAGATGGCTGGTATTTCTCAATAAAGTGTGCCACTAAATATGGAATATCTTCAGATCTTTCTACAAGCGGAGGAAGATCAATTTGAACTACATTCAAACGATAAAAAAGATCCTCTCTAAACGCACCTTTATCTACGCTGTTTCTTAACTTACGGTTAGACGCCGCCAAGATTCTAACATCTATCTTTATTGTTTTGGTCCCCCCAACACGTTCAAATTCCATTTCCTGAAGCACCCTGAGAAGTTTAACTTGCAGAGAAGGAGGCATTTCACCGACTTCGTCCAAAAATAGAGTCCCTGTGTCGGCAAGTTCAAATCTCCCCTTTTTCGTGGCAATAGCGCCAGTAAAAGAACCTCTTTCATGTCCAAAAAGTTCACTTTCCAGCAATGTTTCAGCAAGGGCCCCACAATTTATAGAGATGAACGGCTTATTTTTCCTTGCGCTATTATAGTGGATGGCTTTAGCAATGAGCTCTTTCCCTGTCCCGGAAGCCCCGGTAATCATTACAGATGCCTTAGAGTTGGAAACTTTTTCAATCATCTCGTATACCTTAATCATGGAATTGCTTTTTCCTATTATGTTTCCATACTTATAGCGATCTGAGAGCGCCTCGGTAAGGAGTCTATTTTCCTTCTTAAGCCGTCTAAATTCGAGGGCCTTTTTGATTGTTATTTTTAGCTCCTCATTTCTGAAAGGTTTTGTGATGTAATCGTATGCCCTCTTTTTCATCGCCTCTACTGCCATTTCTATTGTACCGTAAGCTGTCATTATTATAACCGGGAGGTCAGGGTCTATTTTTTTTGCCTCTTCCAGCAGCGTCATACCGCTAACTCTTGGCATTTTCATGTCTGTAACTATTAAATCCAAATTTTCTTCTTTTATCAAGCGCAGGGCATTTATGGCATTATCTTCTGTAATTATCTCGTAGCCTTCTGAGGATAGTAAAGCCTCAAGGATGATCAGATAATTCTTCTCATCGTCTACGATTAAAACTGTTTCCATGTTAAGATCCTTTAACTTTTTAATGGTAAGGTAATAAACACACTGGTCCCTTTGCCTACCTCACTTTTTATATCTATTGTGCCATTGTGTCCCTCTATTATCTTTTTTACAATTGGCAGTCCAAGCCCGCTTCCCTTATCTTTTGTTGTAAAAAATGGGTTAAATATCTTATTTATATTCTTTTTGCTTATCCCTTCCCCTGTATCCCGAATGTGTATATGATACTTTTTATTTTCCTCCTTAATAGTAACAGTAATGTCTCCGCCATTTTTCATGGATTGAACAGCATTTATGAGTATATTAAAAAATGCCCTGTAAAGCAGCCCCGGATCTAATTTTATAGTAAAATCTCTGCTATCTAAATCATCTGTATTTAATGTTATGGCCCGTTTATTCAGTTCAGGCTGCAGGAAGGTAAATATCCTGTGAAAAATATCTTTCAGATTACCATCCTGAAGCAAAGGTAATTGTGGCCTGGCAAAATCAAGAAAATCAGTAACAATATCATTCAGCCGGCATGATTCGTCAAAAATGATGCCGGATAATTTTTTTTGAACAGGGTCAGATTCTAATTTCTCCGTTAATAGTTCTGCAGTGCTCCTGATAATTCCAAGGGGATTCTTTATCTCATGCGAGACTCCGGCGACCATTTCTCCGAGGGCGGCCAGTCTTTCAGCCTGATTTAATTGGTCTTCCAAATGTTTCTGTTCCTCAGCCCTTTTTTTCAAGGTAATTTCAGCCTTTCTCACTACCAGGAGCAAGGCAAGAAAAATAAGAATGGTAATACCAAGAGATACGCCGAATACAAGATATCGAAATTTTGATATAGACTCATATTCCTTAGTCAGATCTTGTATTAACTCAAATACCCCTAATATTCCTATATAGGTAAAGGGAAACTCTGCCTCGAAGGGTATAAAGGTCCTGAGTTTTTTTTCTTTGGCAAAATCTATAAGCCATGATTGAAATATTGATGGCTCCCCAGATAACAGCCCGGAGCTAAGCTTTCCCTCTAATGCGGTTTTATATCCTACGCCGCCCCTGCCTGTTAATCCAATCAGGTCTTTGTCTGTACTATAAGCTATGATACCTTTTTTGACATCATATACATTAACTGTTTCGACATTAAACGAGTGAATTGTCGTCCTCACTATCCTATCCATCAGCTCAAATTGTTCCTTTTCCCTCAGGCTAATGGACCCATATCTGTATCTAATCGGTATATTGAAATAGTGGAAAACCTGATGGTTGAGATTTTTTGCTATGAGAAGTGCGTGATCTTCGTAGGCACTCATTAAAATTTTAGTCGCACGTTGGGAGATGAATGTAGAGAGGATAAAGCTCGAGATTATTAGTATTATAAAGCTTGTGTAAGCAAAGAATTTAACAAGCCTGAATCTGTTTCTGTATGGTCGAATCTTTTTTTGGTCGTAGTACAAAAGAGGTAAAACCTCATTTATGAAAAAGAGGCGCTCTATGAAAAATAATAAATTTTTCTGCCAGCGCCTTTTTTAGACACGCTCACCCTTCCTTCAGGCTCATTATCTAAACTTTCCAAGTTTACGCAAAGGGTGCCCTCAGTCCTGTATCACATAGTATCTAAGCTAAACGATATATAATTTTATCCTACCCTGGCTGCAGCAACTCCAAAGTCAAAGGCCTGCATATTTGAATCCAGAAAGGCCTTTTTTGTTGTGTTTTCTATCGCCTTTTTTATCCATTCCTCTTTCAAAGGTGTGGCTTTACAGCCAACAAGAGCTCCAAGCATAACCATATTTAGGGATAGAGAATTGCCCGCCTTTTCAGCAAGCGCATCACCATCAAAGGCTATAAGGGTAGCGACACTGTGTTTTACCAGGTCCAGCCCTTTATTCATATCAGGGTATACGCCCTGGCCTATTGCTACGGTAAAGGGCGGAAGTGGACGTATATTGCTTATTACCACTGTATTTTTGTTACATTTATTAAGGGCTCTTAGGGTCTCTGATGGTTCAAAGCCTATCAAAATATCCGCCTCGCCATCAGATACAATCGGGCTTGTAGCGCCTCCCATAACAACAGCGGACTCAACAATGCCGCCCCTCTGAGCCATTCCATGAATTTCGCTAACAACAACAGGTACATTGGCAGATATGCAGGCCTCCCCAACGAGCCTCGATGCAAGAAGATTGCCTTGGCCTCCAACTCCGACAAATACGATTCTTGTAACTTCCATATAAACTCCTTTGAAAATATAATATTGACAACCGACCTATGATATCATCGCCTTTCTTGTGTTTTCCATTGAAAGGCTATCCACTATGCATCTTTTATAGGAAGAATTGCATTTTCAGGACAAACCTGCGCACATACAGCGCAACCAATGCAAAGATTTTGGTTGATCATCGTTTTTCCATTATCAATATACATTGCAGGACACGCCAGATAATTAATACAGTCCATATGGTGTGTGCATTTATCCTGATTTACATAGAACGGTCTCGTTTTTTTGGCCCTTTTTATTGACTTTGCGTATAGGGGACAAATCTCTTTTGATATAATAACAGAGACGCCGTCAAAATCCTTAGCTGCCTGGGCAGCGGAAATGCTTTTTTTTATCTGGAGAGGATTTACAACCTCTACATGTTCAACCCCGCAACCCCTGACTACTGACTCAATGGATATCTGTTTGGTCTTAACTCCCAAAGGATCTGTATCAACACCAGGATGAGGCTGATGACCTGTCATAGCAGTGGTCCCATTATCAAGAATTACCAGTGTGAATTTATGATTATTATGAACGGCATTTATCAATGGGGGAATACCCGAATGAAAAAATGTAGAATCCCCTATAAAGGCCACTACCTTCTGGTCTGTTGCAGCAGAAATACCACAGGCTGAACCTGCAGAGGCACCCATGCAGATAACAATGTCTGCCATGGATAAAGGCGGCAGCACACCTAACGTATAGCAGCCAATGTCAGAGGGATAAATTGCATCCTCTCCGTAAACCTTTTTTATAGAGTAATACATGGCCCTATGAGGACAACCTGGGCAAAGATTAGGAGGCCTTCCTGGAAGATCAGGTATATTACTAATGTCAATTTTCACCGGCGATGTGTCATTCACGCCAAAATAAGATGCGATTGCCTTGCGCACAAGGCCCGGGTCAAACTCATACAATCTTGTAAAAAGTCTCCCCCCTTTACCCTTTATAGATACATTTATTCCATTAGATTGCGCGATTGACCTAATCTCGTTTTCCATTATAGGCTCAAGCTCTTCGACTACGAGCACCTTTTCTACGCTATTGAGAAATTTTAGGATTATATCATTAGGCAGAGGGTATGAAAAGCCCATTCTTAGTATAGCAGCATCATTGCCAATTCCTAAATCTTCAACAGCATCCTGAACATAATTCACGCTCACACCATTAGCAACAATGCCCCATTTTCCCTTTCCTTTAATAGAATTATATTCGGAGTTTTCCGATAATTTTAAGGCCTCGTCATACTTTTGCAGCAGTGTCTTGTGTAAGTTCCTTGATACAGCAGGAATTGCAACGTAGTGAAAGGGGTCTTTTTTAAAGTAGCCTTTTTTGGGCTTATCTTTAATTGGGCCAAAAATGACCCTTTCTCTGATATGATTTAGTCTGGTCGTTGTCCTTAGAATAACGGGCAACTTTAGTTTTTCGGAAAGATCAAATGCCGATATAGTCATGTCCTTCATTTCCTGAGCGTTTATGGGCTCCAACATCGGCAGTCCGGATAATCTTGAAAAATATCTGTTATCCTGCTCATTCTGACTGGAAAATAAGGATGGGTCATCAGCGTTGATAATAACCATCCCTCCATTTACACCTAAGTAAGCCATAGTCATTAGGGCATCAGAGGCAACATTCATACCAACATGTTTCATGCTGACAATGCTTCTCACACCTGAAACTGCAGCCCCACTTGCTACCTCCAGTGCAACCTTTTCGTTTGTAGAGTACTCAAAATAAAAACCACCCTCCTGGTAAAGGGTAAAAAAGGTGTCTGGTATCTCCGAGGAAGGCGTACCAGGGTAACATGTAGCAACTGCAATGCCGGCCTCTATGGCCCCTCGCACAATAGCCTCATTACCTAAAAGCAACATTTCCTTGCCAGGTGAATCCAAAAGTAGTTTATGCATGTCCTCCACCGTATTTTATAGTTAATAGTTTCTACATATTTCAAATAAACTAAACTGCCGCATCAAAAAATCACTCTATTAATTCCCTAAGACAGGCTTCACTTTAGTATTGTCATCAGGAACACAAAAAGAATTGGTATCTTCTTTGACTGTCTTTCACCCTTTATAGGCCTCTAACATGGTACAAGAAAGAATATGTCTAAAAAGAGGTGAATAGAAAAGAAGAAAACCTCGCCTTATATATGATGGCTAGGCTTATCATAATTAGCGCTACCAAAGGCAAAAAAATTAAATCAATGCCTATAATAAGCGGTAAATTTAAAGGTTTTGTAGCTATATTTTAGCTATCTTATAACTTTCACACCACATGATGTCAAGAAAAACTGCAGCCCAAATCGTATATTTTTTCAATCAGCAAGTTCTTATGCCCAAACACTTGTCTTTGAAGAATGAATGAATCACCCAATTTAAAAACTCGCCCTTTTACCGCCATAAATCTCTCTCAACTTTGGTTTTTCGATCTTGCCAGTGGGGTTACGCGGAACGTCTCCAAAAATTATCTTTTTTGGTCTCTTATATCTTGGTAACTTTAAACAGAAATCGTTTAGCTCTTCCTCTGTTATTGACCTGCCTGGTTTTATCTTGATGATTGCAACTGAAACCTCACCAAGCCTTTCATCCGGTATACCAATAACTGCCACATCCTGTATGTTATTATTGCCTGCAAGAAAATCCTCAATCTCAACGGGAAAAATATTTTCTCCCCCTGTTATTATAACATCCTTTTTTCTGTCCACAAGCCATATGAAGCCATCGCTGTCTATTCTAGCCATATCTCCAGTCAACAGCCAACCATTGAATATGGTCTGGGATGTTGCCTCAGGGTTACCATAATACTCTTTCATTACCCCAGGGCCTTTTACCATCAGTTCTCCAGGTTGTCCAGACGGAACAGGCTGTCTATCTTCACCTACTATCTGGTATTCCCAGTCAAATCCCGGCACACCTATGGCGCCAACCTTATGGGAGTTCTCAATTCCAAGGTGGACACAGCCTGGACCAGTTGTTTCGCTTAATCCATAATTGGTATCATAGTCATGATGAGGGAATACCTTTTTCCAGTTATTAATCAGGCTCGGTGGCACTGGTTGCGCGCCTATATGCATTAACCGCCACTGATCCAGCTGGTAATCCTCAAGCTTGATGCTACCATTTTCTATTGCTAATAGGATGTCTTGAGCCCAAGGCACTAGCAGCCAGACAACAGTAACCTTTTCCTCTGATACTGCCTCTAATATCCATTCAGGCTTAATCCCCTTAAGAATAACCGCCCTTGAGCCCACTATAAAGTGACCAAACCAGTGCATCTTGGCGCCCGTATGGTAAAGTGGAGGAATAAGCAAAAAATTATCCCTATGGGTTTGATTATGGTGCCTGTTTTCAACTATGCAGGCTGCCTCAAGGTTTCTTTGCGTTAAAAGTATTGGTTTTGGCGTGCCTGTAGTTCCAGATGTAAAATATAGGCCGGCCTCATCGATAATACTTATTTCAATTCCAGGGTCTACTGATGAACTGTCCCTTAAGATGTCTTCGTATTTTTCAGTGTAACCCGGGCGCAATTCATCCGGGCCGACAAAGATGTAATCGTTGATCGTCTTAAGGTCTCCCCTTATATCATTTATTCTTTCTATAAATTCCTCGCCGAAGATCATAGACGTGGCCCCTGCAATTCCAGCACATAATTTTATGTCCTGGGCAGAGAATCTGAAATTTAATGGGACGACCCATGCCCCAGTCCTTAAAATTCCAAAGTACGCAGGCAACCATTCAATGCAGTTCGTCATAAGGTGTATCACCTTATCACCCTTTTTAACACCCCTTGAAATAAGTGCATTGGCAAAACTACTTGCCTGTTCATCAAATTCCCTCCATGTCAGCTCCTTTCTTTTTTTATTAAGCGGATCCCGTTCAATAAGAGCAATCTCATCTCCGTACATTCTTGCATTTCGTGACAAAATTTCAGCTATTAGCATTATATTACCCCCTATTGTAAAATTTTATTTTTTTATTTGACAAAACTATTGTATAAGAATATTACTATTCAAAATAACTCATTTCATTGCTATATCATAAATATACAATGTAAAGTCAAGATAGTCTTTGCGAAAACAATGCCTAACATAAAAAATGATCTTGATCTATTTATTTGGTGAAATAAATCATCTCCTGATAATCGTTTTTTTAATTTCATTAGATACCTCCGATAAAAGGCTTTAGTCGGGTAATTCTTTACCCTTAATGTTATTAGCCCCAGTGGGCAATATGATACTTAATGTTATAATCTTAAAAGGGGAGGCTTGTTATGCGAAAGGTATTTATTTTAGCACTTATAGGAGGTTTTTTGTGTTTTGGGCTTGTTACTCCTGGGGCCGCAAAGCCAATAAAGGTAGGGGCCATATTAAACCTTACGGGACCTGCTTCTACATGGGGGCAGTTCCATGCGAAGGGGCATAAAGATTATTTTAGATATGTCAATGAGGTAAAGGGGGGAATCGGCGGCAATAAGATTGATCTGACTGTAGTTGATCATGCCTATAAGGTCCCTGAGGCAGTTAAGTATGTAAAAAAGTTTTGTACATCAGATAAGATGGACATGCTTGCCACCTGGGATGCAGGTTCAGGCATAATGGCAAAACCAATCATACAAAAATACAAGACACCTAATATCAATTATTCTACCTACCAGGGCATACTAAAACCCCCAATTGATTATGCTTATCTGCCCTTCGGTAGTTACATCATGGATTCATACGCCGTCTTGGAATATATAAGAGCCATACATAAAGGCCAGGAGGCTCCCAAGGTGGGCCTGCTTACCTATAACAATGCATATGGAAAATCTATCCACGAACCATCTAAGGAATATGCCGAGAAAAATGGCATTAATATTGTGAGCATTGAAGAATTTCCACCTAAAAACCTTGATCTCAACACAGAATCTCTCCGACTCAAGGAGGCCGGTGCCGAGTATGTCTTTATGCAGTGCCTTCCATCCGCTGTCCTCATGGCCCTCGAATCAGCAGACAGGGTTAATTTTGATGTCCCCTTTTTTGGAACATGGACATCCACAGACCCCGATTTTTTTGTAAGAGGCAAGGGCCTTCTCAGGGATAGGATGCATATGCAATTTCCTGGAGGACTTCCTGTTGATGGGGTTCCCGGGATGAAGGTCATGGAAGAACTGTGGGATCGTTATAAGACAGTAACCAAATTTGACACCTCATACTGGGAAGGAGTCTCCGTTGCAATGATTATGGAGAAGGCATTTCAAAGAGCCCATGATAAATTCGGAGAGGTTAACAGTGAGACCATAAATCAGGCCCTTGAAACATTTAACAATGAGGATTTTGGCGGAATCATACCTAATGTCACATATACAAAGACAGATCATGGTGGCTCATTTACCGCTAGGATCGTCAAAATAAACGAAGATCAAACCTTTACACCACTCACTAACTTTTTTATCCCTGGAAAAGAGCGGATAAAACTTTTAAAAAGGTAATAAATGAAGGCTTTTAGAGGTCAACCAAGTATTTTTACCTCCAGACAGCCCGAGAATACAAGGGCTGATCTGGAGGTAAAGAATCTATCATTACAATTCGGCGGCGTTACAGCCATTGATAATGTGGACGTATCCGTAAGCACTGGAGAGATACTGGCAATAATAGGCCCGAATGGGGCTGGGAAAACAAGCCTGTTGAACAGTATAACCGGATATTATAAACCACAAAAAGGCAGCATAATCTTTAACGGCAAGGACATTACCAATCTTTCTACCCATCATCTTACCAAGATAGGGATCGGCAGAACATTTCAGAACATAGAGCTCTTTCCAGGCATAAGCGTTCTTAAAAACATGCTTTTAGCAAGGCATATTCATACCAGGTATGGCATCGGCTTAGCATCCTTCTTCTCTCCATCGGTTAAAAGAGAAGAGGTGAGCCACCGCAGGGTCTTGGAGGAACTAATAGATTTCCTTGAAATGCAGGCAATCAGAAAGCAATTAGTCGGCTCTTTGCCCTATGGATTACGCAAAAGGGTAGAGTTAGGGAGGGCATTGGCCTTAGAACCTAAATTGCTTATCCTTGATGAACCATTTGCGGGGATGACCTTAGAGGAAAAGGAAGATATGGTAAGGTTTCTCTTGGAACTAAATGAGGGCTGGGGGCAGACCATGATACTCGTTGAGCATGATATGTCCGTTGTTATGAGTATATCTCAAAAGGTTGCGGTGTTGGATTTCGGAAGGAAGATAACAGAAGGCCCACCAGAGATTGTTCAAAATCATCCCGAGGTAATTAAGGCATACCTTGGTGATGCAGTTAAAATTTAAATTACCATAATAACTAAGTTGAAAATCATTAACAGCTAATTGTTAATTAAACAAGGTGTTTAGATTGAAAAAAATAAATAGCTTGGATGAACAAACTTTATCTGAACTTTCAAAATACACGCTGCCACAAATCTTAGCAAAGAATGCTCGGGATTTAGGCACAGAAAAAGCTGCTATCAGGGAGAAAAGCTTTGGAATATGGAATGCGTATACCTGGAATGATTATCTGCAGTATGCTAAAAAGGCAGCTTTAGGATTAGCAACCCTTGGCCTGAAAAGGGGCGAAATTCTAGGTATAATAACCAATAATTACCCTGAGTGGCTTTTTTCTGAGCTGGCAGCTCAGGCCCTTGGCGCAATAAGCTTGAACCTTTTTTCGTCTTCAATTGCCAAAGAGCTTTCCTTTGGCTTAGCCAGAGTAAATGCGGCCTATGTTATTGCAGAGGATCAAGAACAGGTTGATAAACTTCTCGAGGTTAAAGATGGGCTATCCTTTGTCCGTAAGGTGATATATATAGACCAGACTGGCATGAGGACATATGCTGACAATGATTGGCTTATAAGCTTCGAGAAGCTTTTAGAGCTTGGGTCTGATTTAGATAAAAAATCACCAAATTTTTTTACAGATGAGCTAAACAAGGGAAAACCGGATGATACAGCCCTGATGATAATGACCTCCGGAACTACGGGACTTCCAAAAGTTGCCATGATCAGCCATGAGAATTTTACTGAAATGGCGAGAAAATGGCTTGAGACAGCCCCTATCGGTATCGGCGATAACTGGATTTCCATTACTCCCCCCGCCTGGATTGTCGACCAGATGTGGGGTGTAGGGATAACCTTATGTGGCGGCATGGTTATGAATTTTCCGGAGACCCTTGACACTGCCGTGGAAGATTTCAGAGAAATTGGGCCAACCGTCATTATTACTGCATCAAGGTTTTGGGAAGATCTTGCATCAAAAATCAGGGTCAAAATAAGTGATTCCAGCTTCATCAAGCGTTTTTTGTACCATAGCTGCATGAAGATAGGGGGAAAGGTTGTTGACAAAGAGTCTCAGAAGCAGAAAGTTTCATCATTTTTAAAATTTTTTTACTGGGTTGCATCGCACGTTATGTTTGTTCCGCTGATGGATAGGGTCGGATGTTTGCACTTCAGGGGCGCATACACTGGAGGGCATCCCATAAGCCCTGATGTCATTAGGTTTTTTAGGGCAAATGGCCTGAATTTAAAACAATGTTACGGCCTTACTGAGGCTGGAGGCATATTTCAAGTGCAACCCGATGATGAGGTGAAGCTAGAGACTGTTGGTGTGCCGTTACCCAGAACAGATGTCAAAATAGGTGAAGACCAGGAAGTTCTTGTAAAAAGCAAATCAAATTTTGCGGGATACTATCAGGACGACGAGGAGACAAAAAAAACTATAAGTAATGGATGGCTTCATACAGGAGATGCGGGATATATAGATGATGATGGGCACCTCCTCATTATTGGCAGAAAAGAAGAGATAATGCGGACTAGAGATGGAGAGGCCTTTTCCCCTGACTTCATCGAGACACGCCTAAAATTCAGTCCCTATATCAAGGAGGCTGTAATCTTTGGTGAGGGCCAGCCTTATATAACATCCTTTATAAATATTGACTTTGGAAACGTTGGAAACTGGGCGGAGACGAGGAAGATCGCTTATACAACCTACATTGATCTTACGCAACAACCTGAGGTGGAAGACCTGATCAGGGAAGAAATCAGACAGGTAAATACACAGTTGCCAGAGCCAATGCAACTCGTTCATTTTATTCTCCTCTATAAACTTCTTGATGCAGATGATGAGGAATTGACCAGAACAGGTAAGGTAAGGAGAAAATTTGTATTTCAGCAATACAAAGACCTTATAGATGCTATGTACTCAGATAAAAAGGAATTAGAGGTAAAGGGCAACGTTAAGTATAGAGACGGTACGGTTGGCACTATTGAAACGACCGTTCAAATACTCAAGGTTTAATTCTAAAAACCTTCCAAAGTTTAAGATAAAATTAATCTAACTAAGGGGTTTTTCTATGCAATTCTTTTTTCAAATACTCATAAATGGTCTGTCCATTGGTTTTCTTTACGCACTTGCAGCACTTGGCTTTGTTATGATCTTCAAGTCAAGCAGTGTCCTGAATTTTGCACACGGTGAATTAATGGCTATCGGTGCATTCCTTTTTCTTGTTCTTACTGCTTGGGCAGAACTTCCTATTTGGCTATCATTTTTATTGACCCTCATAGGCTCGTTCTCCCTCGGTTTTATAATCGAGCGGTTTTTCCTTAGGCCACTTATTGGCGAGGCCCTTATTGAGGTAATCATGCTGACAGTCGGCCTTTCTATTATGTTAAAAGGATTGCTGTTATTTATATTTGGGGGTGATATACATAGCTACCCGGGTTTTTTACCAGAGTCTCTCACAATTCATTGGGGCGTAACAGAAATACCAGGGGTTTATGTTGCTACATTTATAATAGGAATAATCTTTCTTGGAATCTTTGGCTTTTTCTTCAAATACTCATCCCAGGGCATATACATGAGATCAGTTGCTGATAATCAGCCCGCTGCTATGGCCTTAGGTGTCCATGTTCGAAGAGTCTTTGCCCTATCCTGGGCTATTGCCGCCCTGGTATGCGCTATGAGTGGAATTGTCCTCGGCATTATCAACGGAATTAATGTTCATGAGGTAAGCGCTATAGGCCTGAAAGTCTTTCCGGTGGTAATCCTTGGAGGTCTTGACAGTATTGGTGGGGCAATCATTGGCGGTCTTATTATAGGACTTCTTGAAACATTTACCGGCGGATATATCTCTAGTGGATTGAGAGAGGTTATCCCTTACATCGCCTTGATTATTATATTATTGATTAGACCCTATGGTCTTTTCGGTCTCGTAGAGATTGAAAGGGTGTAATAATAAAAGGTTAAAGATAGAAAATTGCAATTTGAAAAGGTATAAAT